>DBFDDV010000134.1:0-12722 GCA_048302525.1 Collinsella sp.
GTTCAGCATCAGGGTAGCGCTGCGACGCGGAAATCGCGCGCTGTTGACGCGCCCCCGCAGTGCCCGCTTCCCCCAAGGACAATTATCAGTGCAGGTAGAAGCGTTGTCAATTTCGTAGATTACTCGCCGTGGTCGGCCTGAGCTATTTTGTCGTAGTAAACCGCCCTCTTTTTAACACAGAAGTTCAACCAAGAAGAGGGCGCCTGGTTGGGGCGCCCTCTTTTGCGTTGGATTAAGTTTTAATCGTCCAGACTAGCGACGCTTGCGGGTGGCCGTTGCCTTACGGACGGAGGTCTTCTTGGTCGGAGCCTTTTCCTCGGCCGGAGTGGCGGGGGAGATCGGGGTCTCCTTGGCGGGCTCGGCCTTTGCCGTAGCCTTTGGAGCGGTCTTGACCTCTGCGGCCTTCGGCGCCGGCTCGGCCTTTACTGCGGGCTTGTCCTCGACCTTAGCCTCTGCCTTGGGAGCTGCAGCCTTGGTCGTGGTCTTCTTGGCCGTCGTCGTAGAGCGCTTGCGCGTGGTGGTCTTGGCAGCCGGCTTTGCCTCGACAGTTGCCTTGGCCTTGGACTCGGAGGGCGCCTCCTCGACCTTGTCGGCGGGCTTTGCAGCAGCCTTCGGGGTCGTCTTCGCGGCGGCCTTCGTCGTAGCAGCCTTGGTCGTCGTCGACTTCGCAGCCGTGGCCTTCTTAGCGGTCGTGGTCTTGGTCGCGGTCGTCTTCTTGGCAGCGGTCTTGGCCGGAGCCTTTGCCGCGGGCTCGGCCTTTACCTCGGGAGCGACCTCGGCCTCGGCGGCCTTTTTGGCAGCGGCGGTCGTACGCTTGCGCGTAGTCGATGCCTTGGCAGTAGTTGCCTTAGCGGCGCTAGTCTTGCTAGCAGCGGCCTTCGTGGTCGTGGCCTTCTTAGCCGTCGTCTTGCGGGCCGTCGTCTTCTTGGCGGCAGGCTTCGCGTCGGGCTTAACTTCGGCCTTGGCCGCCGGCTTCTCCTCGGCCTTGGGCTCCTCAGCGGCAGCGGGCTCCTTAACGGTCGCCGCAGGCTCGGCCTCAGCGGCAGCGGGCTCATCGACAGCTGCAACATCAGTCACACCCGCCGGCCTCTCAATCTCCGGATGCATAAAGAAGTACAGGTCCAGATACTTGTCGGCCGAGCGCGTCCAGCTAAAGTCCTGGCTCATGGCCTGCGTGACCAGCTGGTTCCAAGCGTCACGGTTATCCCAGAACAGGCGCGCCGCGCGGAACACCGCGTCGCCCATCTCGTCACCGTTAAAGTTGCTAAACGAGAAGCCCGTGCCCTCGCCGGTAAACTCGTTGTACGGCTGCACGGTGTCCTTCAGGCCACCGGTCTCGCGAACAATCGGCAGCGTGCCGTAGCGCATGGCGATGATCTGCGACAGGCCGCAGGGCTCAAACTTCGAAGGCATCAGGAACATGTCGGCGGCGGCATACATGCGCTGCGACAGCGCCGGATCGAACTCGATGCGTGCGGCCATGGTGCCGGGGTACTTGTCCTGGAAGTAGCGCAGGCCGTCCTCGTAGTCGCGGTCGCCGGTGCCCAGCACCGCCACCTGCACGCCGCCGGACAGGATGCGGTCGAGCGCGTACATGACCAGATCCATGCCCTTCTGGCGCGTCAGGCGCGTGACCATCACCATGAGCGGACGGTCGTCGCGAACCTCGAGGCCCAGTTCCTCCTGCAGCTTGGCCTTGCACACGGCCTTGCCGGAACGGTCCTCCACGGTGTAGTTGGCGGCAATTCGCTTGTCTGTTGCCGGGTCAAAGCCCGCAACGTCAATGCCGTTCAAAATGCCCTGCAGCGCGTAGGAACGCTCGCGCAGTACGCCGTCCAGGCCCTCGCCAAACTCGGGCGTCTGGATCTCGTTGGCATAGGTGGGGCTCACCGTGGTGATGGCGTCGGCATAGCGCAGGGCGCCCAGCATGTAGTTGATGCTGCAGGCGTCGCAACGCAGCTGCGAGGCGGCCGCCGGAATGTGCGCCACACCAAGGATGTCCTCCATCACGGTGTCGCTAAACTGGCCCTGGAACGCCACGTTGTGGATCGAGAACACGGTCTTGACGCGGTCATACAGCGGCAGGCCCTGGTAGAACTCGCGCAAAAACACGGGCGCCAGCGCCGTCTGCCAGTCGTTGCAGTGCAGGATGTCGCACTCAAAGCCGGCGGGCAGGTGCTGCAGGCTCTCGGTGATGGCCTTGGAGAAGAACGCAAAGCGCTCGCCGTCGTCAAAGAAGCCGTACGGATAGTCGCGCGCAAAGTAGCGCTCGTTGTCGATGAACATATAGGTGACGCCGTCGTGCTCGAGCTTCTCGAGTCCGCAGTACTCATTGCGCCAGCCCAGGCTCACGTAAAAGTCGGAGAAGTGCTCCATCTGCGACTTGTACTCGTCCTTGATGGTGGCGTACTTGGGCACCATCACGATTACTTCGGCGCCGGCGCGCACAAGCGCCGCAGGCAGCGAGCCCGCCACGTCGCCCAGGCCACCGGTCTTCACAAACGGTGCGCACTCGGCCGAGGCAAACACGATCTGCATCTTTTTGCTGGAATCAGCCATATTGTCTCCCTGTTGCAATTCGAGAATAGCCGCCTGGCGCAAACCGGGCGGCTATTCTACGTGTTACGAGCGATGTTGCGGTGCCAAAGCTAGCTCGCGTTGGTGATATCAGAAGTTAACGGGGCCTTTCCCAGCACCAGGATGTTCTCGGGCGTGCCGCGAAGCTCGGTGTTGGTGGGAACCACGTTGTTCTTGTCCAGGATTGCATTCTCAACGCGGGCGCCGCTCTTGATGACGCAGCTCTGGTTGATGATCGAATTGGTCACCGAGGCGCCTTCCTCAACCACAACGCCGCGCGACAGGATCGAGTTGCGCACGGTGCCCTTGATGATGCAGCCGGCCGAGATGATCGAGTTGCAGGCGTGGCTGCCGGTCGCATAGCGCGAAGGCGGCACGTCGTGAGCCTTGGTCAGAATCGGGCGCTCGGGGTCAAAGAGATGGTCGGCCACGGTCTGGTCGAGCAGGTCCATGCTGCGACGATACAGCGACTTCTCGCTAAACACGCCCACGACCTCGCCCTTGTACTCGTAGCTGCACACGTCGATGTTGCCAAAGTCGCCCTGTAGTGCCTCGAGCAGGTCCAGATAGTCGGCGGCCTGGTAGTGGTCGATGATCTCGAGCAGCGTCTCGCGGTTGACGATGCAGCAGTCCATAGAGGCGTTGTCGCCGTACACGACGCCGGCGCTCACGCCCGTCAGACGGCCGTTCTCGTTGATCTGCAGCTTGGTCTCGTCATCTACGTTGCGCGTGGCCTTGCAGTACACCACGGTCATCTGGGCACCGGAGTTCTCGTGCGCCTCGATGATGGTGTTGAGGTCCATGTTAAAGATGATGTTGGTGCCCATCATCACAACATAGGGCTTGTCCGAGCGCTGGAACAGCGTCTTGTTGGAAATGATGTCGCGCAGCAGGAAGCGCATGCCGCCCTTGGTGGTGCCATACGCGTTGCCGGGCACCATGAACAGGCCGCCCTTCTTGCGGTCCAGGCCCCAGTCCTTGCCCGAGCCCACATGGTCGATCAGCGAGCGATAGTTGCCCGGCATGACGACACCGACGGTCTTGATGCCGGCATTCATCATATTGGACAGCGGGAAGTCGATCAGGCGGTAGCGGCCCAAAAACGGAACGGACGCGATGGGGCGGTCCTTGAGCAGCACGCTGCCGTAGGTCGAAGAGTAGTTAGCGGTGATATAACCGATGGCCTTGCGATTGATCATCGGATCATTCCCCCTTCCCGATAACGACGTCATTTCCAACGACGGCCGTATCCTTGGTGGTATCGACAGAGCCGAGCTTCACGCCCTCTTCGACCGTGGAGTTCTCGCCCAAAATAGCGCGGCAGATGTGCGCGCCGCTCTTAACGTGCGCACCCGGCAGCAGCACGGAGTCCTCGACCACGGCGCGCTCCTCGATGATGACATCGGTCGAAAGGATCGAGTGGAGAGCGGTACCGTAGATCTTGCAGCCGTTGGAGACCAGGCAGTCGTCCAGGCGACCATCCGGGCCAATGTAGTGCGGCGGACGCGTGGTGATGTTGGACATGATGGGGAAGTGCTTGTCAAACAGATCGAACTCGGGGTTGTTGCCAAGCAGGTCCATCGAGGTCTCGTGGAAGCTGGCGATGGTGCCGACGTCCTTCCAAAAGCCGTGGAACTCGTAGCTGTACAGGCGCTTGCCCTCGCCGAGCAGCTTGGGGATGATGTCCTTGCCAAAGTCGTGGCTCGAGCGCTGGTCCAGAGCGTCCTCCTCGAGCGCCTCGATCAGCACGTCGGCCGAGAAGATGTAGATGCCCATGGACGCGAGATTCGAATCGGGCTTATCGGGCTTCTCGGTGAACTTGGTGATGCGGCCGTCCTCGGGGTCGGTGGTCAGGATGCCAAAGCGGCTGGCCTCCTCCCACGGCACGGGCATAACGCTTACCGTGAGGTCGGCGTTGTTCTCAATGTGCGTCTTGAGCATCTTGCGGTAGTCCATGCGATACAGGTGATCGCCCGAAAGAATCAGGACGTACTTGGGGTCGTTGGCCTTGATGTAGTCGAGGTTCTGCGTAATGGCGTCGGCCGTGCCCGCATACCAGGCGCCGCCGGTCTGCGTCTCGTACGGCGGCAGGATCGACACGCCGCCGTCGCGGCTGTCAAGATCCCACGCCTCGCCGGAGCCCACATAGGCATGCAGCAGGTAGGGGCGATACTGCGTCAGAACACCCACCGTGTCGATGCCCGAGTTGGAGCAGTTGGAGAGCGAAAAGTCGATAATGCGGAACTTGCCACCAAAGCTAACCGCCGGCTTAGCGATCTTTTGGGTGAGTGCCCCCAATCGGCTGCCCTGTCCTCCTGCGAGGAGCATCGCGATGCATTCTTTCTTACTCATCGATTTCTCCTTCTGTCATCGATGTTCTTAAACCCATTAGCGGCGGGCGCAGCGCAACGTTGCGCCCGCTGAATAATGCCGTGCTGGCATAAGGGAGCTCGCGCGCCTCTACGCGTGCCAGATCTCGTCGCGGTACTCGCGAATGGTGCGGTCGCTCGAGAACCAGCCGCTCGAGGCGGTGTTGAGCAGGGCCTTGCGGTTCCAGGTCTCCTGGTCGCCATAGCTGCCGGTGAGCTTCTCCCACGCATCCACGTAGCTGCGGAAATCGGCCATGACCAGGTCGGGGTCATTGTTGTTCATGAGCTCGTTGTAGATGCTCTCGAAGTTGCCCGAAAGACCCGCAAAGGTGTTGTCCTTGAGCTCGTCCATCACGCGGCCCAGGCGCTCGCGGTCGCCGTTGAGGGTATCCCATGCAAAGTAGCTGTTGGATGCCCAGAGCTGCTCGACCTCGGGAGCGGTCAGGCCAAAGATGGCCTCGTTCTCGCGTCCGGCCAGGTCGGCGATCTCGATGTTGGCGCCGTCGAGGGTACCCAGCGTAATGGCGCCGTTCATCATGAGCTTCATGTTGGACGTGCCCGAGGCCTCCTTGCCGGCCGTGGAGATCTGCTCCGAGATCTCGGCTGCGGGGTAGATGAGCTGGGCGTTGCTCACACGAAAGTTGGGGATAAAGCAGACCTTCATGACCTCGTTGACGCGCGGGTCGTTGTTGATGACGTCGGCCACGGAGTTAATGAGGCGGATGGTCTCCTTGGCGAAGGTGTAGCTCGAGGCAGCCTTGCCGCTAAAGATGAAGGTCGTCGGCGTCACGTGGAAGTTGGGATCGGCGATGCGACGGTTGTAGATGTCCATCACCTTCATGATGTTCATGAGCTGGCGCTTGTAGGCGTGGAAGCGCTTTACCTGAACATCGAAGACGGTGTTGGGGTCGATAACCAGACCGGTCTCGGCCTTGACGTAGGCGGCCAGGCGCTCCTTGTTGGCGCGCTTGGAGGCACCCACGGCCTTCAGGAACTCGGTGTCGTCCTTAAGCTCCTTGAGCTTCTCCAGCTCAAAGGCGTCCTTAAGCCAGCCATCGCCAATGGCCTCGGTGACCAGCTTGGCGTAGGTGGGGTTGGCCTCGGCAAAGAAGCGACGGTGCGAGATGCCGTTGGTCTTGTTGTTGAACTTCTCGGGCGTAAGGGCGTAGAAGTCCTTGAGCACGATGTTCTTAATGATGTCGGAGTGAATCTTGGCAACACCGTTCACGCTGTGGCTGCAGATCACGGACAGGTTGGCCATGCGAATCTCGCCGTCCCACAGGATGGCGGTCTGGCGCAGACGCTCCTGCCAGCCCTCCTGAGTGGTGTCGAACGACTCGTGCCAACGACGGCTGATCTCGTCGATGATCTGGTACACGCGGGGGAGGAGCTTGGAGAACGTGCCGATGGGCCATTTCTCCAGAGCCTCGGGCAGGATGGTGTGGTTGGTGTAGCTCACAACCTGCGTCACGATGTTCCAGGCGTCGTCCCACTCGAGCTTCTTCTCGTCGATGAGGATACGCATGAGCTCGGGGCCGCACATGGCGGGGTGCGTGTCGTTAGTATGGATTGCCACAAACTGCGGAAGCAGCTCCCAGTTCTCGCCGTGCTCCTTCTCAAAGGTGTCGAGCAGGCTGTAGATGCCGGCCGAAACAAACAGGTACTCCTGCTTCAGGCGCAACAGACGGCCGTGCTCGCCGGCGTCGTTGGGGTAGAGGATGGCGCTGATGGCCTCGGCCTCGGCGCGCTCGGCATCGGCCTGGGCATAGTCGCCGCGGTTGAAGGCCTCAAGGTCAAAGTGCTCCTCGACCGGCTCGGCAGCCCAGACGCGCAGCTTGTTGACGGTCTCGCCGGCATAGCCCACCACGGGGATGTCGTAGGGGACAGCCAGGATATCCTGCGTGTCCACCGTGCGGTAGAACGTGCGGCCGTTCTCCTCAAAGCCCTCAACACGGCCACCAAACTTGATGGTCACGGCCTTGTCCTGACGACGGACCTCCCAGGGATAGCCGTGGGTGAGCCACTCGTCAGTGGCCTCGACCTGGCTGCCGTTGACGATCTCCTGCTTAAACAGGCCGTAGCGGTAGCGCATGCCGTTGCCGTAGCCGGCAATGCCCTCGGCTGCCATGGAATCCAGGAAGCATGCGGCCAGACGGCCCAGGCCACCGTTGCCCAGCGCCGGATCGGGCTCCTGGTTCTCGATGACGGACAGGTCAAAGCCCATGTCGTCGAGCGCCTCGGCGACCATGTCTCGCACGCCAAAGTTGAGCAGGTAGTTGTCGAGCAGGCGGCCGATCAAAAACTCAATCGAGAAGTAGTACACGCGCTTCTTGCCCTCGGCGGTGGCGCGGGCGTCGCTCTTGGTGGCAACGGTGCGGGCCTTCTCGGCCACGAGCTTGGCCAGGGCGTTAAAGCGGTCGAGGTCGCTGGCGGCTTCGACGCTCTTGCCGCTGATGCTCATGACGGCATCGCGATAGAGCTCGGTAAACTCCTGCTTGTTGTCGAAGATCTTATTCATACGTTCCTTTCCCCCGGGGATGTTTCTCCCGGAACGGTTATGACATGTATCCTACGCCCCGGCGGGGCGGGTAATTACAGTGGTAACGCCTTTGTTACGCTTTCTTGGCAGAAGCCTTAACAGCGCCTGCCTTAGCCTTGGGAGCAGCCTTTTTGGTGGCTGCCTTCTTGGCCGTGGTGGACTTGGCAGAAGCCTTGGCAGCCTTCGCCTTAGCCGGAGCCTTCTTAGCAGCCGCTGGCTTGGGCTTCACCGAGGACGTACGCTTGCGCGTCGCCTTCTTGGGCTCCTCGACCACGGGCGGCTTATAGCTGCTGGGACCGCGGCGCTTAAGCACCACGCCTGCCAGGCCGGGTACCTTGATCTCGATGGAGTCCATCTGCCCGTTCCAGGGATAGGGCTCGCTCGAGCAGGTGTAGGGCGCCTCGCCGGCATAACCGCTGCCGCCAAACTCGGGACGGTCGGAATCAAAGATGACCTCCCAGTCGCCCTCGCGCGGCACGCCCACACGGAAGCTCTCGTAGCTCGCCGGGTCAAAGTTGATCAAGATCACCAGGTCGTCATCGACGTCCTCGCCCTGGCGCACAAAGCTCACGATGGACTGCTTGGAGTTGTCCGCGTCGATCCAGGTAAAGCCGTCGTCGGTGTAGCCGCGCTCGTACAGGGCGGGCTCGGCGGTGTACAGGTGGTTGAGCGCCTTGATAAACGCCTGATGATGACGGTGGGTCTCGTACTGCTCGGTCAAGAACCACTGAATAGACTCGTAGTAGCGCCACTCAATAAACTGGCCGATCTCGTTGCCCATAAAGTTGAGCTTGGCACCGGGGTGAGTCATCTGGTAGAAGGCGAGCGTGCGCAGGCCGGCAAACTGGCGCCACCAGTCGCCCGGCATGCGGCCGATGAGCGAGCACTTGCCGTGCACGACCTCGTCGTGGCTGAGCGGGCAAATGAAGTTCTCGGTAAAGGCGTACATGATGGAGAACGTGAGCAGGCCGTGGTTGCCGGGACGCCACGGAAAATCGGTCTGCATGTAGTGCAGGGTGTCGTTCATCCAGCCCATGTCCCACTTGTAGTGGAAGCCTAGGCCGCCGTCCTGCGGCGGATAGGTCACGAGCGGCCACGCGGTGGACTCCTCGGCCATCATCATCACGTCGGGGTAGTGCGCCTCCACGGCGCAGTTGACCTGACGGATAAACGCGCTGGCGTCCAGGTCCTCCTCGGTACCGTACTTGTTGAACTTCTTTTGGCCGGGATCGTCGATGCCAAAGTTGAGGTACAGCATGCTGGACACGCCGTCCATGCGAATGCCGTCCACGTGGAAGTTCTCGAGCCAGTACAGCACGTTGGAGACCAAGAAGGAGCGTACCTCGCCGCGGGCGAAGTCAAACTTGTGCGTGCCCCAGTTAGGGTGAATCTCGTGCTCAAACAGCATGTGACCGTTAAAAGTGGCAAGGCCGTGGGAGTCGGCGCAAAAACCGCCGGGCACCCAGTCCATGATCACGCCGACGCCAGCCTCGTGGCACGCATCGATAAAGTGCATGAGCTGCTGCGGATTGCCGTAGCGCGACGTGGCGGCGTAGTAGCCGGTCGTCTGGTAGCCCCAGGAACCGTCGAAGGGATGCTCCATAAGCGGCATGACCTCGATATGCGTATAGCCCATGTCGCGCACGTAGTCCACGAGCTCCACCGACAGGTCGTCGTAGGTGTAAAACTCGCCGCGCTGCGCGGGGAAGGGATCCATGGGGCCGGGGTAGTTGCCGTACTCGTCCGGCTCGCCCTGCGGCGCGTCGCCGTGGCGCTTCCACGAGCCAATATGCACCTCGTAGATGTTAAGCGGTTGCGACATGTGGTTGTGGCCGGCGCGGCGCTTGAGCCACGCGGCGTCGTTCCACTTATAGCCATCGAGGGTCCACAGCACGCTCGCGGTACCCGGAGGGCACTCGGCTTTAAAGGCATACGGATCGGCCTTGTAGAGCTTCTCGCCCTCGTTGGTCTCGATGAGATATTTATAGAGCTGGCCCTGCTCGGCGCCAGGAATAAAGCCTTCCCAAATAGCGCTCGTATGCACGGGCACCAGCGGGTTGGCTTCCTCATCCCAGTCGTTAAATTCGCCAATGACATGGACACTCTTTACATCGGGCGCCCAAACGCAAAAGCGCCAGCCGCGCGTGCGCTGCTGCGTGTCGGGATGTGCGCCCATCTTTTCCCAGCTGCGCTCCCACATTCCAATGCCAAACAGGTAGACATCGTCCTTGGTGAGCTCCGGCGCGTGCGGGGCGGCTTTACGGGTAGCGGGCTTTTTGGTTGCTGGCTTTAGCTTTGTATCGCTCACGTTTGATCCCATCATGACGCGGCAGCGTGTTGCCTTGGTGACTAGATGCGAAAGGTCCAAGGCTGCACGAATCGAAGGGACGGCGAAGTTTCTGTGATTCGTTCCACCTCGCGTGCTCGGTGGAACTTTCGGCAGAAACTACGATAACACCTGTGCGTTAGTTTTATGGACGAAAGCGGATTTGTGGGGGCGTTTAATCGGTAAGCGACATGTTTATACCACTGGCAGAATTGCCATGGTAAAACTCTTGACAGTTTTAACAATTAGGGTTTCAAAAATGTTAGGCTGACGTTTGGTAAAACGTTTTTAGCAGGTTGTTTACCATTTGACATCGAAAGGTACGTTTATGTCCCATACCGCCGCTCCCAAGGTTGCTTTTATTTTCGATTGCGACGGCACGCTGGTTAATAGCACCCCCGTTTGGGCTTATGCTCAGCCAGAGTTATTGCACCGCCACGGTGTCGACGTGACGGTCGACGATTTTGCCCAATTTGAGCACCTGTCGCTCGAGGACGAGTGCCAGGCCTACCACGACACCTGGGGCATTGGCGCGAATGGCGAGGAGCTGTATCGCGAGCTGAGCGACATCCTGATCGATGGCTACTCCAAGGTGCCGCCGCGCGAGGGGCTCCTGGCGTTTTTGGAGCAGGCGAAGGCGGCAGGCATTGCCATGTGCGTGGCTACGTCCACGCCGGCCGAGCTGGTTAAGTCTGCGCTCGCTGGCGCCGGGCTCGACGCCTACATGGAGTTTGTGACCACCACGGGCGAGGCAGGTCGTTCCAAGCAGTTCCCCGACGTATACGAGCTGGCGCTGTGCCGTCTGGAGGAGCGTCATGGGCACAAGTTTGAGTGCGCATGGGTGTTTGAGGACGCCGTCTTTGGCCTTAAGAGCTCTGGCACCGCCGGCTTTAAGCGTGTGGGCATCTATGACCCGCATGGCCGCATGAAGCGCGACGACGTACGCGCCAACTGCGATATCTTTATCGACAGCTACGAGGAGCTGGATCTGGCCCGCGTTCTTTCGTTTGAGGGATAGGCGAGGGCTGTGGCTTGCAAAGTACTTGTAGTCTGCGGCTCGCCCGTGGTGGCGAGCGCTGATCTGTTGCGTAGGCTAGCGGGGGAGTGCGATTACGTTGTCGCCGTGGACCGTGGACTCGACGCGCTACTGAGTGCCGGCCTGGGCTGCGACGTGTATGTGGGGGATGCCGACACGGTGAGTGATGCGGGTCGTGCGTTGGTCGATGCCGCCACCGACTTTGAAGTTGAGCGCCACGACCCGTACAAGGACTACACGGATCTGGCGCTGGCACTCGATTCCGTCCGCCGTCGCTGGCCGGGTGCCGAAGTGGTTGCGACCTGCGTCACGGGCGGCCGTCCGGACATGGCGCTTGCCGTACTGGGCCTGCTCGCGGGCTACAAGGGCGCCCCAGTCTGGATTGCCGAAGACGAGATCACGGCCCGTATCCTGCACGGAGGCGAATCCTGGGCCATCGAAGGTGCCGAAGGCAAGACGTTTTCTATCATCGCCATAGCCCCCAATACCGAGGTTAGCGAGCACGGCCTAGAGTGGGAACTAGATCACAGCCCCCTGTGTTTGTTGGCCGACACAGGCATTAGCAACATAGTAAGATCTACTGCAAAGATCGAAGTCCACACCGGTACTGCAATAGCGTATTTGCTGCATCAGGGTTTTATCGGGACGGCGGATAAAAATAATCGCTCGTAGAGTGATTATTTTTGCCCCGTCCCAGGAAAACCCGTAAGTGCGAGGATCAATTGCAAAAAACTTCTTGCACAACTAAGAATCTTCCCCTATAGTATCTCCTCGTCACGGGGGCGTAGCTCAGCTGGGAGAGCGCTTGACTGGCAGGCAAGAGGTCAGGGGTTCGATCCCCCTCGTCTCCACCCGAGCATTGAATGAGGCTCCAACGCAAGTTGGGGCCTTTTTTCATATCTATCGATTTACGCCATGTGTTGACTGAGCAGCATCTTGGCGACATACCCATTGTTAATTACGAATATGAATGTTAATAACTTTACGTATCTGGATAGCAAACCTGGTCTGCAGCGCCAATAACAAAGAGGCCGGGCGTAATGCCCAGCCTCGAAATACTCTGGTGGGCCCTCCGGGATTCGAACCCAGAACCCAGGGATTATGAGTCCCCTGCGCTAACCGTTGCGCCAAGAGCCCTTATGAACGGTGAATGCAATTCTAGCAAAGGCAACTCAGGCCTAATTTCTTCGCTTCACGTCGTGAAATACTACCATGCACGAGCAAGTCGCACAACGCAAGATCAAGTTCGATGCTAAACAACAGCTAATCTAGGCCCGTCGCAGATAAGGAGTGTTTTATAAAAAGTTAAGGCCTTAAATTCAGGGCTTCAAGACATTTCAGCGTGAAATCAACCTGATGCCATTTCAAAACCATGCCCGTTTACTACGACGGATCGGCGACCTTCGACCACCGCGTGTTCTCAGTTTGCAAAACCGCAGGTAGAGAGTCCGACGGTTACACGAAAAGGCGTGCGTGGTCGAACATTACAGATACATCGTAGTAAACCGGCATAGTTCTGAGGCGCAGATGAGGGACGGTTCGCAATCGGACCCGATAATGGGACTGGCGACGCATAGGAAATCCGGTTGCGCGGAGAGGGTCGCGTTCCGCGCGCCAAGTCGGCCGGCGTAGGGGCCGTGCGGGGGCCAGGCGCTCCGCAGGCTGGCCCGGCCCCGCGCGACTCCGGCGCCCGCCCCCGGAAAGTTTTTCCAAAATTGTCCTTGCATCGTCGTCCGAGTTCCCGTATAGTACTTCTTCGCACGGGGGCGTAGCTCAGCTGGGAGAGCGCTTGACTGGCAGTCAAGAGGTCAGGGGTTCGATCCCCCTCGTCTCCACCCGAGCATTGAATGAGGCTCCAACGCAAGTTGGGGCCTT
>DBFDDV010000135.1:0-11450 GCA_048302525.1 Collinsella sp.
GCGTATAGGATTCCGCGCATCCGCTGCGCGGATCCGCACCGGCTTCGCCCGCCTGCCGGCGGACTCACCCGCGGGCTGAAAACGCTCCGCGTTTTCTTTACGCCCGCGCCTCGACCGAGGTTCGAATCCATGCAGCGGTGGCATAAAAGAAAAGCCCCCGTTGCCGGAGGCTTTCGATTTCAATTGGTGCGGCGTATAGGATTCGAACCTATGACGTTCTGATTCGTAGTCAGACCCTCTATCCAGCTGAGGTAACGCCGCAGCGCAAGACATATAAAACCACTTTAGTTCATTAGAGTCAAGCAAAATCTCAAACTTTTTTCGCGCGGGCCGCAATTTGTCACGCTGCACCACGAGCATCAGCGCTTTTCGTACGATCGATTGGCTTTTCGATCACATCGAACCCGACGCCAAGCTCCCCCAGAAGCGACCGCACCCGTTGGGCACAGTCGTAGTCGGCAAACGAAATGCTCAGCATTCGGGCCACCTGATTAGAAGATCCAACGCCATAGAAGTGCTCAAGGACAACAAGCGCCTCATGCGCCACAAACGTCTCGACCACATGCGGCGACTCCTCATAGCACCATTGCGTCAATGGTCCCTCACTCGTCTGCCGAACCACCAAGCCACCCATACCCGACGGCTCGCACGTTACCAGCAGGTGCTCCCCGCCCTCATCACTCTGGAACAACACAACCCGCTCGTCGAACAGCTCCATCACATCCCCTTTCTCTTGCTCTTAGTTAGCAAAAGCATAGCAGGTAAATGCATGTATACAGAACGTTTGTTCGTGTGTTTTCTATCGAGCTGTCCGCACGGCATGGTATGGACCTGCGCACGAAATAGGGCGCCCCCGAAGGAGCGCCCTTGCATATCCCCTATGCAGCCAAGTTACGCGACCGGCTCGATCTTCTCGAGACCGCCCATGTAAGGACGCAGAACCTCGGGGATCGTGATGGTGCCGTCGGCGTTCTGGTAGTTCTCCAGAATGGCAGCCATGGTACGACCAGCCGGCAGGCCGGAACCGTTAAGGGTGTGCAGGTAACGCGAGCCCTTGAAGTTCTCGGGGTCGCGGTACTTGATGTTGGCGCGGCGGGCCTGGAAGTCGCCGCAGTTGGAGCAGGAGCTGATCTCCTTGTAGGCGTTGTAGCTCGGCAGCCAGACCTCGACGTCGTAGGTCTGACGGGCAGAGAAGCCCAAGTCGCCGGTGCACAGGCTAATCACGCGATACGGAAGGCCCAGCTGCTGCAGCAGATACTCGGCCTCGGCGGTCATGCTCTCGAGCTCCTCGTCGGACTCCTCCGGCTTAGCGAACTTGACCATCTCGACCTTGTCGAACTCGTGCTGACGGATGATGCCGCGGGTGTCGCGACCGGCGGAACCGGCCTCCTCGCGGAAGCAGGGGGTGAAGGCGGTGTAGCGACGCGGCAGAGTGTCGGCATCGAGGACCTCGCCGGCATGCAGGTTGGTAAGCACGACCTCGGCGGTGGGGATCAGGAAGTTGTCGCCCGAGACGTGATAGGCGTCGTCCTCGAACTTGGGCAGCTGACCCGTGCCAAACATGGTCTGACGCTTGACGACGATGGGCGGCCACCACTCCTTAAAACCACGGCTGGTGTGCGTATCGAGGAAGAAGTTGATGAGGGCGCGCTCCAGGCGGGCGCCAGCGCCACCGAGAACGGTAAAACGGCTGCCGGAGAGCTTGTTGCCGCGCTCGAAGTCGAGGATGTCCAAATCGGTGCCCAGATCCCAGTGCGGCTTAAAGTCGAAGTCGAACTCGCGCGGGGTGCCCCAGCGGCGACGCTCGATGTTCTCGTCCTCGTCCTTGCCGTACGGCGTGGCCTCGCAAGGAATGTTGGGCAGGTGAGCCATGAAGTCGTACTGCTCCTGCTCGAGAGCAGTGCGGCGCTCGGCCAGACCGTCAATCTTCTCGTTGACGGCGCGCACAGCCTCCTTGGCGGCCTCGGCCTCGTCCTTCTTGCCCTCCTTCATCAGGGCGCCGATCTTCTTGGACTCGGCGTTGCGCGTAGCCTGGAGCTCCTCGACCTCGGTGATGACGGCACGACGCTCGTCGTCGAGCTCAAAGAACTTCTCGCGATCCCAAGACGTCTGGCGGTTAGCCATGGCGACATCGATGGCATCGGGGTTCTCGCGAACAAACTTGATATCAAGCATTAGATCCTCCGGCGATATACATTCCATTTAGGTTGCAACCTTGTACATGTATGGGCAAGTATATACTTATGAGCGTTTACGACCCAACTCAACTACGCAAGAAGGCACCCAATGGACGCAGTTTTTTCCTTTTTGTTTGGCACCCGCACCGGTTTTGCCATCCTTTTCGCCGGCGGCATCCTGTTATTTGCGATTCTTGCCTTTGTAATGGAGAAGCGTACCCATAAGATGTACGTCGACCGCGGACCCAAGTCCGAGGATGAGGAAGACAGCTTCTGGGACTAACCTGCCAAAAAGGGACAGGTTTATTTTGGTCTGTTTTATCTGGGCAAACGCAAGCGCCCCGCAACTGGAATTGAGCCAGTTGCGGGGCGCTTTTCGCTAAAAGGACAAAACCGCAGAAAATACCTGCCAAAAATAAACCCTTCCTTTTTTTGGTCGGTTTTACTGGAGAGTTGCGTCGATTGCCTTGACCAGGGCGCTGCGCATGCCGGCGTCCTCGAGCGCAACGACGCCCTTGATGGTGGCACCACCGGGCGAGCATACGGCATCCTTCATCGCCGCAGGATGCTGGCCAGTTGCAAGCTGCAGCTTTGCCGTACCCAACACCATCTGGCTCACAATGCGATAGGCATCGGCACGCGGGATACCGTGCTTGACCGCTGCATCGCCCAGGGCCTCGATTGCCATGGCGACAAATGCCGGAGCGCAACCACCCACCGTGCCGCCCACAAACAGCAGGCTCGTATCGAGTTCGACCACCGCACCGAGCTTGCCAAGCAGATCAAGCACCACTGCGCTCTGCTCATCACTAAGCGTGGAAGCCTTCTCGCAAGCGATGACGCCCTCGCCCACCGAAACCGGTGTGTTGGGCACCGTCGAGATATGCGCGACGCCCGGCAGGACCTGCTCCCACTTGGCACTGTCCCAGGTCCAGGCAACCGACAGAACGACCTTTTTGGCAAGAGCATCCTTGAGCGGGGCGAATACCTTCTCGATCATGTACGGTTTGACCGCAGCGACCACGATATCGGATGCGGCGACAACCTCGGCGGCATCGTGGCAGGCGACCATGCCGCGCGCCTCGCAGCGCTCAACCAGTGCGTCGTAGCGACCCGCGCAGGCGCACATGTCGCTCGCAGCTACACCGGCAGCGATCCAGCCATCGGCCATAGCGCTCGCCATATTGCCAAAACCGACAAATCCAATCTTCATATCGCATAGTCCTTTCAGACACATTCCTCAAAACGAAAGGTATTGTCCCACGCCATTGTTTCGTATTGCCGACCTATTTGTGATACGGCTCGCCACGGCTGATCTTGCAGGCACGGTAAATCTGCTCTAGCAGCACCACACGCGCCAGGTTATGCGGCAAGGTAATGTGTCCAAAGCTGAGCATCTCGTCGGCGCGGGCGCGCACCTCATCGCTCACGCCGTCCGAACCGCCAATCACAAAGGCGATGTCGCTGCTGCCTCGCAGCATAAGATCGTCGAGCCTCGCCGAGAGCTCCTCACTCGAACGCTCCTTGCCCTCGATAGCCAGCAGGATCACATGCGCTCGAGACGGCAATGCAGCAAGAATTGCCGCCCCCTCCTTGTCGCGCGCGGCATCCACGCCGCCCGCCTTAGCCGGGTCGATATCGGCCACCTCGCGGATATCCACCTTGGCATAGGCGCCTAGGCGCTTGGTGTACTCAGCGCACGCGTCCTTCCAAAAGCGCTCCTTGAGCTTACCGACGCAAACGACGGTGTATTTCACGCGCGTCTACTCCTTCGAATCGTTTTGAACTTTGCCGGCGGTCAGCATCTGCTCGAACATAGAGGCCGACCGCGAGAAGTCGCTCGGCAGCACGACCGTCGAGGTTTTACCCGTGCGAGCAAACTCCGTCATCATCTCGGACCACTGCGTAAACATGAACAGTTGGTTGGCCTCGTCATTGCCGACACCCGTCTCCTGGATGATCTCGAGCGAATCTTTGATACCCAGTGCGATGGCCTTGCGCTGGTTGGCGATGCCCTCGCCCGCCTTTTCCATAGCCTCGGCCTCGGCGGTCGCCTCGGTGACGCGCTTGATGCGGTCGGCCTCGGCGAGCTCCTGTGCCGCAGCGCGCTTGCGCTGGGCGGCGTTGATGTCGTTCATGGAGTTCTCGACCTCGGTCGGCAGTGCGATTTTGGTGATGAGCGTCGACACGAGGGTGAAGCCGTAGGCGGCCATCTGCTCGGAAACGGTAGCGTTGACATCCTTGGCGATGTCATCCTTCTTGGCAAAGACCTCGTCGAGTGTGTAGACGGGAATCGAAGAGCGCAGGGCGTCGGTGATGAAGTCACGCATCTGGTCGACGGGCTCCTGCAGCATGTAGTAGCTCTTGTAGATACCCGAATCTGCCGGGCCGGCGCCCATGTCATAGCTCACGTGGTACTGAGCAGAGACCTCAAGGCCGATGGTCACGTTGTCCTGGGTCTTAACGTCGATGCCAAAACCGTTTTTCATGGTGCGCAGACTCACCGTGGCGGCTTTGCGGTCAATCACGGGCACCTTCATGTGGAAGCCCGCGTTGACGATGCGGTTAAACTTGCCCAGACGCTCGATGATCACGGCATGCTGCTGTTCAACGACATAGCAGGCGTTGGGAAGCAGTAACAACAAAATGATGATGGGAATCAAAAGGCTGGTAAGGGCGGCGATGATACCGGACAACAGCATGGTCTCTCCTCTGATAGGCACACGTTGGCACTAGGATACCCGCACGAAGCAGCAACGTGACATCAACAAGAGGCCCATAACAAAAAGCTCCCATTGCTGGGAGCTCTTTCATTTAATGGTGCGGGCGAAAGGACGTCCGCGTATCCGCTTCGCGGATCCGCACCGGCTTCGGCCGCCTGCCGGCGTCCTCGCCAGCTCGCTAAAAACGCTCCGCGTTTTCTTTACGCTCGCTCCTTCGCAGGTTCAAGTCCCTGTGATGGGCCCATAACAAAAAAGCCCCCATTGCTGGGAGCTCTTTCATTCAATGGTGCGGGCGAAAGGACTTGAACCTTCATGGGGTTGCCCCCATACGGACCTGAACCGTACGCGTCTGCCAATTCCGCCACGCCCGCGTGCAGGAATTAGAATAACGGAGCGCCATCGCGAACGCAAGAACTATTTTTGAAAAAGTTTGCAGGCATTTTCCCAAGCGGCACGCGCGATTGTTTCGGCGTCCTCACCAGTGCGATCGATACGGTCGTTAACCAGCGCGTTTGCCGTAATGGAGATCATTGCGGGCTCGCATTCAAGACCGCGGATGGGCTCCGGAGCCATATACGGGCAATCCGTCTCGAACAAAATTCGATCGAGTGGGGTTGCCGCAAATGCCTCGCGCACGTCGTCGTTGCGCTTAAAGGTGGCCGCACCACCATAGGCGATATAGCAGCCCAGCTCCACAAAGCGCTCCATCGTGGCGCGGTCCTCGCCAAAACAGTGCAGCACACAACCGGCCTGGGGCACGCCCACCCCACGAAGCACGTTGTAGGCGTCCACGTGCGAGGTACGCTCCTGGTCCATGTCCTCGTGACGCAGATGCAGCTCCACCGGCACGTTACGACGCACGGCAAGCTCGAGCTGGCGCGCCATGCAGTCAATCTGCACGTTATGGGGTGCCGGCGCGATATCGTCGTCATAGTCCATGTGGTAGTCCAGACCGATTTCGCCAATACCGGCGCACAAAGGGTCATCAAGCGCAGCAACAACCTGCGCGTGAATGTCGTCGGTATAGTCCGGCGCGCCATACGGATGCACGCCGGCAAGATACTTGATCTGCGGGATATCCTGCATCGGCAGAATTTCGCGCACGAGCCAGTCGCTATAGTCCGTCACGCTGCGCTTGTCGGCGATGGGGTCGAAGACCGTCACCAACAGGTCGATGCCTGCCGCCTTGGCACGCACGAGTGTCTCGGGCACATCCTTGCCCCAGAACGAAAGCAGATGCGCATGTGTGTCGGCAAGCGGTGCCAAGGGCACGGGGCAGGCGACCGTCTTCTTTTTCTTGGTAAACGTCACGCGTTCGGCATTAAGCGTCATGGGAAAGCTCCCGAGCCAGGCACACAAAGTCGGCGACGCCGAGCGTCTCGGCGCGCGTGGTGGGTGCGATACCGCAAGCCTCAAAGGCGGCATCGAGCACGTCCTTGGCAAAGCCGTTGGCGCTCATGGAATTGCGGATGGTCTTGCGACGCTGAGCAAATGCAGCGTCAATCACGCGGGCCACAAATTCGCGATCGAGTCCTTCGGGCACCACACCGTCAACACGGTCGATACGCACGACGGCCGAGTCCACGTGTGGCGCCGGCATAAAGCAACGCGGCGACACCTCAAAGCGACCCGTTACCTGCGCATACAGGCCAAGCTTTGCCGTATAGCCGCCATAGGTCTTGTTGCCCGGCACTGCGGCAATGCGATCGGCAACCTCCTTTTGCACCATGACGACGGCGCGCTTGAGCGCCGGCATCGTCTGGAAAAATTGCAAAATGATCGTCGCCGCCACGTTATAGGGCAAGTTCGCGACAAATACCGTCGGCTCACCGCCCGCAGCCTGCTCAATCTGCTCCGGCGTCACCTTGAGCGCGTCGCCCATGATAAAGCGGAAGTTGGCATAGTCGGCGGCGTGGGCATCGAGCACCGGCTCAAGCTCGGGATCGGCCTCAATGGACGTAACGCACGCCGCTTCCTGCAGCAACGCAAGTGTCAACGTACCGCAACCTGGACCCACCTCGAGTACGCGCTCGTCACCTGCAAGCTCGGCAAGCTCGCAGATACGTTCGACCACATGATTGTCGATTAGAAAGTTCTGGCCCAGGCGATGCTTGGTCGCAAGGCCAAACTCCTCCAGCAGCTCCCTGGTGGCCGTGGGGTTTGCCAAAGGCGAAGTTGTCATGGTTGCCTCCTCAGCATGATGGCGGCGTCTTGAAACAAAAGGGCATGGACCGTGGCGGCCATGCCCTTACAGCTAAACAGCAAATTGCCGATATGGCGCGCTGCATCTTAGCCCAGACGCGGGAACAGCGGCTCGCCCTTCTCGACAGGCTGACCGCCGGCAAGCAGGCCCCAAGCGCAAATGCCCTTGAGGTCGTCGGTCGCGGCCTCGTCCTCGCAGGACAGGCGGCGCAGGGCCTCGGCAGAGGTCTGAGGCATGAGCGGCATCAGCAGGTGGGCGGCAATGCGGATGGCCTCGAGCAGGTTGTAGATCACAAACGCCAGCTCGTCAGCCTTGGCCTCGTCCTTGGCAAGTGCCCAAGGCTCGGAGTCCTCGATGTAGTGGTTGGCGGCATGGATGAGCTCCATGACCTCGTCCTTGGCTCCGCCGTAATCGAGCACGTCCATCTTGGCCATGTAGCGGTCGACCAGACCATCGGCGATCTTTGCCAGCGGGTTGTCGAACGCATCGAACGATGCGGGCTTGGCGGGCGCGCAACCATCAAAGTACTTGCCGCTCATGTTGAGCGAACGCGAGATAAGGTTGCCCCAGCTGTTGGCCAGGTCGGCGTTGTAGACCTGCTCCATGCGATCGAAGCTGATGGCACCGTCGGTACCGGGGACGACGTCGGTCATGAAGTAGTAGCGATAGCCCTCGACGCCCAACATATCGATAACGTCCTGCGGAGCGATGGCGTTGCCGCGGCTCTTGGACATCTTCTCGGCCTTGCCGGTCTCGGCATTGCGCACGGTCAGGAAGCCGTGGGCAAAGACGTGCTCGGGCAGGGCCTCGCCGATGGCCATGAGCATGGCGGGCCAAATGACGCAGTGGAAGCGGATGATGTCCTTGCCCACGATGTGGAACTGCGCGGGCCAGCGATAGGCCAGCTCGGCACGCGCCTCGTCGGTGTCGACACCGTAGCCGACGGCCGTCATATAGTTGAGCAGCGCATCGAACCACACGTAGGTCACGTGACCCTCGTCAAACGGGACCTGAATGCCCCAGTCAAAGCTCGTGCGGCTCACGGATAGGTCGTTAAGGCCGCCCTCGACAAAGCTGCGAACCTCGTTCATGCGGAACGCAGGCTCGACAAAGTCGGGGTGCTCGTCATAGAGCTTGAGCAGCTTGTCCTGGAAGGCGGAAAGCTTAAAGAAGTAGGACTCCTCCTGCACGCGCTCAAGCGGACGGTGGCAGTCGGGGCACAGGTGCTGGCCGACGCTGCCGTACTCCTCGTCGCCCTTCTGGACCTGTGTATCGGTGAAGTAGGTCTCATCAGGCACGCAATACCAGCCGTCGTAGCTGCCCTTATACAGGTAACCGGACTCCTTCATGCGCTCCCACAGGTACTGCACGGCATGATGCTGGCGCGGCTCGGTGGTGCGGATGAAGTCGTCGTTGGAAATCTCGAGCTTGCTCCAAAGCTCCTTGAAGTGCGGGGCCTGGCTGTCGGTCCACTCCTGCGGCGTCATGCCATGCTTGGCTGCGGCCTCGGCGACCTTCTCGCCGTGCTCGTCCATGCCGGTCAGGAACTTGACGTTATAGCCGGCGGAGCGACGATAACGGGCCTGAACGTCGGCGATGATGGTGGAATAAGCCGTGCCCAGGTGCGGATCGGCGTTGACGTAGTAGATGGGCGTCGTGATAAAGAACGAAGGCTTGCTTTGATCCATGGGGTTTGTCCTCCAGAAAAACGTTGCATACAGAGGATGATTCTAGCGCAAGGGCTGGATATCCTCCATCTATTGCATATCGAGCACCATGGCATAGACATCGCGCTTGCGGCGCGAATACTTCTGAGACAGGCGCTTGGCCACCGCAGACGCGGGCTCCCCCTCCTCGAGCGCGGCGCGGATATCCTCGCGCAGGGCCTCGTCGGGATCCGCTGCCGCGGCGCCAACCGGCACGATACCGGCCTCCTCATCCTCGCTCGGCGGCGCGATGACCAGCGCAATCTCGCCCTTTACCTCGCCGCGAGCACGCAGCTCCTCAGCAAGCTGGGCAGCGGGCCCGCGCAAGACTTCCTCGTGCAGCTTGGTGAGCTCGCGGCAGACGGCAACCTCACGCTGGGGAAAAACCTCTGCCACGGCCTCGAGCGTCGCCACGATGCGATGTGGAGACTCGTAGAAGATGAGTGCGCCGGGAACCACGGCAAGGCGCTGCAAACGACGCACGCGGTCGCCGTGCTTTCGGCCCAAAAAGCCCTCAAAGAAAAAATGCTCACAGGGAATGCCGGACGAAACGAGCGCCGTGACGCAAGCGGAGGGCCCGGGAATAACTTCGACGGGCACATCGGCCTCACGTGCCGCCTCGACCAGCGCCTGGCCGGGATCGGACACGCTCGGCATGCCGGCGTCCGAGGCAAAGGCGAGGGTCTCCCCCGCCAGCAGACGGTCGACCAGGCCGGCGGCGCGGCTGGCGATCACATTCTCGTCGCAACGGACAAGCGGCTTGGAAATGCCCAGGTGCATCAGCAGCTTTGACGTCACACGCGTGTCTTCGCAGCAGATGACATCGGCGGCGGCAAAGGCCTCGCCAACGCGCGGGGACAGGTCGCCCAAGTTGCCGATGGGCGTGCCGACCACATAGAGTTTGCCCGTATGGGCGCTGTTTTGCGTCATATCAACCTATTCAATCATGCCACGCTCGAGCGTACCGAGCGCCGCGCGGGCGTCCCATGCTGCAATGCGCTTCTCGGTCTTCCACGTTTGGAAGAACCAACCGGCAGCCGGCGCAAACGAAGCCAGCTGATTGGCGATAAACACGCGCTCGTAGGCATTGCGGCCCTCGGGCGTAACCGACGAGTTGGCAAAGATCGCCGCGCCCGACCATTCGCCCACCAGCACGGGGAACCCAGTTGAAATCGCTTCTTTAAGCTCGCGCTTGTTACGCGAAATCGCCGTCGTCAGCCCGCGGGGGCTCGTGATGTCGAGCGCATGCTCGTCGCGGTAATGGTACAGGTGAAGGTCCATGTAGACGTTCTTGTACTTGGCGCCGCGCATAAAATGCTTCCACTCGCTGGGATGCCCCGACGACGAGAAGACGACGATCTTATCCTCGGGCATATACGAACGGACGAGCTCGTAAGCATCGCGATAGAAATTGCGCAGGTAGTGAGCAGGAATGCCATCCGTCATGGTGAAGAGGCTCTTACGGACACTCATCTGCGGCGTATCCAGCAGCTCAATGCCCAGCAGGCTCTCGGCCTCGCCGTAACGCTCGGCCAAGCGCTCGAGCACGTCAAGTGCGACATGGCGGCCGTTAGTGGACGAATGCCACTCGGCAACAGCCTCCGGCGTGGCGGGCGAATCGTTGGAATCGCCCTGGCCACCGGGCACAGTCGCCAGGTCAAGCAGCACGCGAATGTTGTACTTGGCAGCCCACTCAATCGCGCGGTCGATGTAATCGACAACCGAGATGTAGGAGGCATCGGACTCCTGTGAGCCAAAGGCATACCAAGGCACCGGCAGGCGCACGGCGTTGAGGCCGATCTGCGCCATGCGACGGAAATCATCCTCGCTCACAAACGTCTCGTAATGACGGCGCATGCGCTCGTTATAGGCGGCGGTGCCCATGGCCTCCTGCAGCTCGGCTGCGTTGGATGCACCGGTCGCCGCATACAGCGACGGGGTCACCCAAGGCTCGGGAATAAACCAGCCAGAGAGATTAACGCCGAGTATCCTCTCCATCACTGCCCCCTTCGGATCGTGCAGGCCGAGCCTGCATCGTATTGCATAGGAAAAGTATCGTTTTGAGTATACCCGCGCGTGCGGACAGACGACCGAACGGTCTGCAAAGTGGCGCAAAAGCGGGAGGAATGTCTGAGCGGGCCCGAGATGGCGCGCCGAGATGTGCACGCACGTCGGAAGTACGCGCCGGAAAGCGTATCCCGTTCTGAGCGCGGGATCTGGGACGCAGTTTCCGCCAAAGACCGCAAAAGGAAAGCACATCCCATTCTGACGCCGGATTCCGGGTCGCGCTTTCCCAAGCGGCCTCAAAGCGGAAAACGCATCCCACTCTGAAGCCAAATTCCGAGACGCAATTTCCGCAGAGCCCTCGATAAAAGAAAAGGACCCCTTTGTAGAGGTCCTAGTCAATTCAAGGTGGCGGAGAAGGGAATCGCGTCCGCGCGCTGCGCGGACGGACCGCTGCGGCGTTTACGCGCCTTGCGAGCTGTGCTGGCAAACGCTTGCGCGTTTACTCAGCTCCGCGCCCTCACGGGGTTCGATTCCATGTGGGGTCTGCATAAAAGAAAAGGACCCCTTTGCAGAGGTCCTAGTCAATTAAAGGTGGCGGGGAAGGGAATCGAACCCCTGACACGAGGATTTTCAG
>DBFDDV010000136.1:0-5297 GCA_048302525.1 Collinsella sp.
AAGGCCACTTAATGTGGCCTTCGTCTTGCGCAGGACTGTTCGAAATTTTGAGGAAGCACCCGCCCTGCCGGGGCTCCCGGGTTCCCGTTTACGAGAGCGACGTTCTCAGCAACTCGTTGAAGAGCTTCGGATTGCCCTTGCCGCGGCTCGCCTTCATGCACTGGCCCACCAAAAAGCCGATAACCTTCTGGTTGCCGTCACGATACTGCTGCGCCTGATCGGCACAGTTTGCCAGCACCTCGTCCACAATCGGCTGCAGCGCGCCGGCATCGCTCACCTGACGCATACCGCGCTCGTCGACGATCTTGTTGGGATCGTCACCGGTCTGGGCCATGGCCTCAAAGACCTCGTGCGCTTGGTTGGAGCTGATGGCATCGGTCGCCAGCAGCTTGGCCAGCGCTGCCACCTGAGCCGGCACAATGCCGGACTCGGCAAGCGACACGCCCGCGCCCTTAAGATAAGCAATCATCTCGTTGACCAGCAGGTTCGCGACCGTCTGGGCCTCCTTGCCGGCCATACCGGCAGCAGCGGCCTCAAAGAACTCGGCAAACTCGGGGTCGCCGGCGATCTGCTCGGCATCGGCGGCCTTAATGCCAAAGTCGGCCTCAAAACGGGCGCGCTTGGCATCGGGCAGCTCGGGAATCTCGCCACGGCAGCGGTCGATAAACTCGTCGTCCAGGTCGAACGGAGCCAGGTCGGGGTCGGGGAACAGGCGATAGTCGTCGGCCGTCTCCTTCACACGCATGACCACGGTGCGCTTGCGGCTGGGCTCCCAGTGGCGGGTCTCCTGATAGATGATGCCGCCCTCCTCGAGCACCTCGGCCTGGCGGCAAATCTCGTAGGCAAGACCGTCGTGCAGGCTCTTGAACGAGTTGAGGTTCTTGAGCTCGGTCTTGGTGCCCAGCTTGGTCTCGCCACGGCGACGCAGCGACACGTTGCCGTCGCAGCGCATGGAACCCTTCTCCATGGAGCAGTCGGAAATGCCCAGCGTCACAAAGATGCGACGGAGCTTCTCCATAAACAGGCGGGCCTCCTCGGGCGTGCGCAGATCGGGCTCGGTAACGAGCTCGATCAACGGCGTGCCGCAGCGGTTGTAGTCGACGAGCGACTCGGCCGCAGCGGTAATGCGGCCCTCGGCACCGCCCACGTGCACCATCTTGGCGGCGTCCTCCTCCATGTGGATGCGCAGGATGCGGATGGGCACCGTGTAGGAGCCGTCCTCGCGGCGCTCGGGCATCTGCAGGTTGGACGCATCGTAGCTGGCCAGGTGGCCGGCGCGCTGGTTGCCCTCGCGCATGGTCGACGTCATGGACGTGGACAGGCCCTCGGCGTTGGCAGAGGCGCTCGCCAGGCTCTGGGCCTCGGCCTCGCCAAACGCGCAGTCGGGACGCTCAGCGGCGCCGCGACCGGTCACGTCAAGATCCAGGTGGCCGTACATGGCAAAGGCGACCGGGCCCTGCGTGGTCTGGAAGTTCTTGGCCATGTCGGGATAGAAGTAGTGCTTGCGGTAGAACATCGAGTGGCGCTGGATCTCGCAGTTGGTGGCGAGACCGGCCTTGACGATGCTCTCAATGGCGCGCTTGTTGGGCACCGGCAGGGCGCCGGGCAGGCCCAGGCACACCGGACACACGTTGGCGTTGGGCTCGTCATCGTGGCTGAGCTTGCAGTTGCAGAACATCTTGGTGTCGAGTGCGGTGAGCTCGGTGTGGATCTCCAGGCCAATCACGGCCTCCCAATCCTGCAGGACCTCGGAAAGCTCCTTCATTACAGCTCGCCTCCCTTCCCGGCAAAATCGGGCGCGACGGAAAGCGCGGGCGCACCCGTGGCGGCATCGGCAAAGCCGCGCTCCAGGGCGCGGGCAAACGTGAGCAGCTGACGGTCCTTAAAGGCAGGTCCCACCAGCTGGGCAGAAACAGGCAGCTTGCTGTCCTCGCCCAGGCCCAGCGGCACCGAGATGCCACCGTTGCCGCAGATGTTAAGCGAAATGGTGTACAGGTCGGACAGGTACATCTGCGTGGGGTCGCTGATCTCGCCAAACTTAAAGGCCGTGCGCGGCGAGGCGGGCATGAGGATGGTGTCCACCTTGGCATACGCGGCGTCGTAGTCCTGCGTAATGAGCGTGCGGGCCTTCTGCGCGGCGTAGTAGTACTTGTCGTATACGCCCGAGCTCAGCAGGTAGGCGCCGAGCATCTGACGGCGCTTGGCCTCGGCACCAAAGCCGTGGGCGCGCGAGAGCGAGCTCTGGTCGGACAGGTTGGCGCAGCCCTCCTCCTGGTAGCCATAGCGAATGCCGTCGAAGCGGGCCAGGTTGGAGAACGCCTCGGCCGGGCCGATGACGTAGTAGGCGGCGATGGCGGCGTCCAGGTGCGGCAGGTCGACCTCGACCAGCTCGGCACCCTGATTCTGCAGCTCCTGAGCGGCGCGCTGAACGGCGGCCTTAACCTCGGGCGTCAGGCCCTCGGCCTCCATAAACGCGGGGATGATGCCCACGCGCTTGCCCTCGATGCTGTCGTTGAGGTGCTCGGTAAAGTCGACGGCGCAGTCCTGGCTGGTGCAATCGTACGGATCGTGGCCCGCGCCGGTGAGCGCATTCATGGCCAGCGCGACGTCCTCGACCGTACGGCCGAAGGGGCCCACCTGGTCGAGCGAAGAGCCAAAGGCCACCACACCGTAACGGCTCACGGCGCCGTACGTGGGCTTAAAGCCCACCACGCCGCACAGCGACGCCGGCTGGCGGATAGAGCCACCGGTGTCCGAGCCCAGCGAGAGCGCGACCTCGCCCGCGGCGACGGCGGCAGCAGAGCCGCCCGAGGAGCCGCCGGGCACGCGCTCGGTATCCCAGGGGTTGTTGGTGCGGTGGAAGGCCGAGCTCTCGGTAGAGCTACCAAAGGCGAACTCGTCCATGTTGGCCTTGCCCATTGGCAGGCAGCCGGCGTCGAGCATGCGCTGGACGCAGGTGGCGGTGTAGACGCTCTGGTAATCCCCGAGCATGCGGGAAGCGCAGGTGGTGCGCGTGCCCACGAGGTTCATGTTGTCCTTGATGGCCAACGGCACGCCCGCGAGCGGGGGCAGCGGCTTTCCGGCGGCACGGTCGGCATCCACGCGCGCGGCGGCCTCGAGCGCGAGCTCGGGCGACACCTGCAGGAACGCCTGGACCCCGCCCTCGCGCGCCTCGATGGCGGCAAGGGAGGCCTGGGCCACCTCGGTAGCGGTAAAGTCGCCGGCGGAAACGCCCGCGGCGATCTGGGCGGCGGTAAGGGAATCGAAGCTCTGAGCCATTACTCGCTCTCCCCCTCTCCCAAAATGGACGGCACGCGGAAGTAGCGGTCACGCGCGCTGCCGGCGTTCTCGAGCGCAACGTCGAGCGGCAGGTCGCGCTCGGGCTCGCGCAGGTCATCGCCCATCACGTTGGACAGGCTTCCGATGGGATGGAACGTGGGCTCCACGTCGGGCAAGTCATATTGCAAGACGGGCTCGAGCATCTGGACGGCGTCGTTCATGTAGGACGTCATCTGGGTGAGCTCGTCATCGGTCAGTGCGATCTTTGCGTACTCGGCGATGCCGCGCACGTCTTTCTCGCTGAGTGCCATAGGCGCTCCCTTCCGCATAACAGTTAAACCGCTCTAGTATACAGGGCAACGCCGGCTTAGAGCAGGCGCTTTACCCAAATGCAGCGAAAACGTAACGAGGACGGCGGGACGGCGGGGCGCGACCCGGCGGACCTGCGGCGAAAACTATCCCGCCCACAACAAAAACCGTCCCAACATTCGACGTTTTTCAGCAAAATCGCGATTTTCGTCGAATGTTGGGACGGTTTGAAAGCCCCGACCACCACAAAGGTGCCTGTCCCCATTGTGGTGGTTCTGAACGATGGCTATGCCGAGGCCTTGGCCTTGCGACGTTTGCGGACCGCGTGGATCACGATGTCCAGCAGCAACAGCACAATGGCCACGACCACGATGAGCACGGCAAACTCGCGCTTGCCCCAGTGGCGGCCGGCCAGCGACTTTTGCTTGTCGACGTCCTTCTTGTTGTACTTGGTGCGCACGCAATGCACCAGCAGGCGATGGTCGTTCACGCCGTAGGGCGTGCAGGTGACGAGCGTCACCTTGTCGGCACCGGGCTCGATGGTCAGCGACTCCATCTCCTCGGGCAGCACCACCTCGGAGTCCACCATCTTGTAGGCGAGCGTCTTGTTCATGGTGTGCAGCAGCACCAGGTCGCCGGGCTCCAGCGAGTGGATGTCGTCGAACATGCTCAGGTTGCGCATACCCGAGTGCGCGGTGAGCACGCAATGCGTCGAGGTGCCGCCCACCGGCAGGCTCGTGCCCTCCAAGTGGCCGACGCCCGCCATAAGGACTTCTTCGCTCGTACCGTGGTAGATGGGCATGCTCACGTCGATGGAGGGGATCTCGACCCAGCTCATCATGGGGTCGCGGTCAAAGATGAGCTGCTGGGCGTAGGGCTCGATCTGGTCGGCGGGAAGCTCGGTGGCCTCGCCCGCCAGCTGCTCGTTAAAGGAGCGTGCCTGGAGCAGGATGCGCTCGCGCTCCTCGGCAGACAGCGCGTCCACGGTGCTGGACACGGTGCTGATCTGGTTGAACACGCCCGAGGCCTCGAGCCGGTCCAAGATCCACGGCCAGGTCATAAGGCCCACGCCAATAAGGATGATGACGATGGTGACGAGCCGATCAGCCCAGCGCGGCAGTCGCTTGCGGCGGCGCTTGGGCTTTGGTTGAGGTTTGGGCTGAGGGCTTGAGCCGCCGTTGTCCGCAGCGTTATTGCTCTTCATATGTTTGGCGCCCTGCACCATCGCCGGTCACTCCTCTACAACTCAGGTTGTCTAAACAAATAATAGTCGATTAGCGAGCTCATGCGCCGGACAACGCAGCCTGGCAGCATTGCGCAGCGCGAGTATGGGCCCGCATTTGAGTTTTCAAAATGTCCCGGATCGGCGGGGCGATTCGGGATACAATGTCAATAGGAAACGACGCACCCCGCGTAAGTGTTCGAAAGCGCGGGCGGCCTAGTTTTCTGGTTTTATTAAATGCCCGGGCTCCGAACCCCGGGCATTCTTATTTGCGCTTGTTGCGGCGCAAATGCCTTCTACCGTCCGCACCGCGCGTGCGCCTACGGACCTTAAACCGAACCTCATACGAGTCAAAAAACGCGATGACGAACGAGCCCACCGCCGCGAGGGCGGCGAGCGCGTTAAGGAATTTCAGCATTTGGGGACCTCCGATCGAGTCGTCGGCCGCCCGCGCACGGGATGCGTCGCAAAGCCATTTTACTGCGAG
>DBFDDV010000137.1:0-9589 GCA_048302525.1 Collinsella sp.
ACTTTAGTTAATTCTGATTAAAAGTGAGGCTCTTTATCTAGAGCATCAATTGGGCGTGTGTGCCATCGGCGTGGCGCCTGAATGTGACAAAGGGGCAGTTCCTTTGTCACATTCCCGGAAAGCCTGTTTGGCGTAGGGCCTCGTAGAGGACGATGGCGGCGCTGTTGGAGAGGTTGAGTGCGCTGATGCGGTAGTCGTCCGGATTGACGAAGTTGCCGCAGATATCCTGCCGAAGGATGGCCTCATGGCCGTCCTCGATATGCCCCAGCGATTCCTCGTGGGCTTCCCAGGCCTCGGCGTTATCGAGTGAATCGCAATCGCGCAGCATCGGGATGCGCTCGCAACGCTCGGACGTCGCGGCAAGCAGTGGCTCAGGAATGCCCGAGCTCTCGCTACCAAAGACCAAGTAGTCTCCATCGCGGTAGGTACTCTGCGCATAGGTGCGGCGTGCCTTTTTGGTCAGCAGATGCAGGCTACCATCGGCAGGGGAGAGGTCGTTGCGCGCAAGAAAATCCTCCCAGCCGGCATAGGTCGTCACGTCCAAGTTTTGCCAGTAGCCCAGGCCGGCGCGGCGCACTGTCTTGTCGTCGAGCGAAAAGCCCAGGGGCTCCACCAGATGCAGGCGGGCACCGGTAACCACGCAGGTGCGGCCGATATTGCCCGTATTGGCCGGAATCTCGGGCGCGTACAGCACGATGTTGAACATGAATCTCCTTGGCTCAGAACGAAAAACCACCACGAAGGGCACCTTCGTGGTGGTTTGGCGGTTACGTAGGCGGAAAAATGCCCGCTTGGATAAACCTAGGCGCGGTGCCAGTCGGTCAGACAGGCATCAAGGGAGGCGATGAGTGCATCCTTGTCCATGTGACGGCCGATGATGCACAGGCTCGTCATGCGGTCGCCCGTCTCGTCGTCCCAAATCTGCATGATCTCGGGGTTCTCGTCGATGATCTTCTGCTTCTCGCCTTCGGGTGCAGAATCAACAAACAGACCGTTCTCCATCAGGCGCATCTGGTGGCCGGCCTGCTCAAACATGTAGCACATGTCCGGATCGCCGGTCTGCCACAGCGGACCCTTGACGCGTATGACTTCGTCGGGCCACTCCTGCTCAACAAAATCGGTGAACTTCTGCAGGTCAAACGGCTTGCGGCGCGAGTAAACAAAGGTCTCGATGTCGTACTCGAGCACCTCGGGGTCGTCGTGCTCCTCGGGATGCTCCATGGCCTCGATCCAGGCGGCGGAGTTGTAGGCGCGCATAAAGTCGAAGCGGTCGGTATCGAGCAGCTCCTCCATGGGGACCTCACCGTTCTGAGCCTCGACAATCACGGCGTCTTTCTGCAGGCTGCGCACGATGGCCTTGAGCTCGGCGATCTGCTCAGGCGTCACGGTATCGGTCTTGTTGAGGATCAGCGTGGAGCAGAACTCGATCTGCTGGATGAGCAGGCTCTCGATGTCGTCCTCGTCGATATCCTCAGCCAGCAGGTCGCGGCCGCCGTTGAACTCGTCGTACATGCGGGCGCAGTCGACCACGGCCACGATGTTGTCGAGCGCGAGCTTGGGCTCGCCGCCCACCTTGGCCTCGTCGCAGAAGCTCGAGATGGTGTAGGCGATGGGGATAGGTTCGCAAATGCCCGAAGCCTCGATGATGATGTAGTCGAAGTTGCCCGAATCGGCGATGCCCTGCAGCTGGTTAGCAAGGTCGTCCGAAAGCGTGCAGCAGATGCAGCCGTTGGTGAGCGGGATGAGGTCGTCGGTCTCGGAAAGGCCGCCGTCGGCGATAAGGCTGGCGTCGACGTTGATCTCGCCGATATCGTTGACGATCACGGCGGCGCGGATGCCGCCGTCGTTAGCGAGGATGTGGTTGAGCAGCGTGGTCTTGCCGGCACCGAGGTATCCGGTAAGCATGATGATCTTCACGGGTTTGTTGGGCATGTGCCCTCCTTTGTTAGACATGGCTTACAGCTGAATCTTATGCCAAACGCCTGCTCTTATACCCACGCGCCGGCAAATAACACAAGCTACTCCCAGGCTCCCCACACATCGGGGCAGTAACCGACGGTGGCCTTTTTGCCGTTGCGCACGATGGGCTCGGCTAGAACCTGCTGGTTCTCGAGCAGCTTGTCGAAGCGCTGGCTAGGGGTGAGGTGCTGGATGAGCGTGAGCATCTCCTCGTCCTTGGCTTTGGGGTTGAGCAGTTTGTCGATACCGCCGACCGCCTGCATCACGCTCGTGAGCTCGCCCTTGCTCATCTCCTTTTCCTTAAGGTCAATAAACTGCACCTTAATGCGGCGCTCTTTGAAGAAGCGCTGGGCCTTCTTGGTGTCGAACGACTTCTTAGTCCCGAAGATTTGAATATTCATGGCCCCGCCGTTCTATCGAATGAAGTTGGTCGTTGCTCGATCTGCCTCGGGTGCGTTGATACCGGCGGCCTGTCCTGCCTCGATGCAGCGCAGGAGCCAGGCCATGTTTTTGCCGATGTTTCGCATGGTGGCAAGGCCCTCGGCGTCCCCATCGGCGTCGCCGGGCACGCGGCCAAATACGTTGTTCCAGTAGGTGGAGGCAACCACGGGCATTTGCTTAATGGTGAAGTACTTGTTGAGCACATCGAAGGTGGTCGACGTGCCGCCGCGACGGGCGACGGCGACTGCGGCGCCGGGTTTGTGCTCAAAGGCATGTCCGCCTGCATAGAATGCGCGATCGAGTGCCGAGAGAATGCGGCCGCTGGGGTGCGCGTAGTAGACAGGCGAGCCAAAGACAAAGCCATCTGCCTGCTCGGCTGCAGCGATGAGCTCGTTGACCACGTCGTCGTCAAAGGTGCAGCGGCAATCGAGCTTGCCACACTGGCCGCAACCGATGCAATCGCGAATGGGCTTGGCGCCCAGCTGAAACACCTCGGTATCGATACCCTCGGCATGCAATTGCTCGGCGACTTCGGCAAGCGCGCGAGCGGTGTTGCCGTTTGCCTTGGGGCTACCGTTGACTAAAAGAACCTTCATCACAAACTCCCTCTGCTATCGGTGAATTCTGCTGAGAATTATCTCACGTTGTGTGCGATGACGTTGGCATGGTGCGGGCGATGTTTATCCCGTAACGTTCTTAAGGGCGTTCATGCCTAAGGCCATCTAGGGGCATTGCGGTACGGCATGGGGAATGCATTGGGAAACGTTTGATAAATGCTTATAAACACGTTTTTGACGGCATACGTTGACAGATATACTTGTTGAGTTCAAAAGCATGGGAACGGAGATGGTTGCATGACACAGCCGGAGACATCACACACGGTGGGGCTCGCGCTCGAGGGAGGCGGCTACCGCGGTATGTATACGGCGGGCGTGCTCGACGTATGGATGGAGCACGGCTTAACTTGCGACCATATGGTGGGTGTCTCGGCGGGCGCGGCGTTTGGCTACAACTTTAAATCGCGCCAGATCGGCCGCGCCATTCGCTATAACAAGGCCTATTGTGCCGACAAGCGCTATGCGGGTGTAGCAAGCTGGCTGCGGACCGGCGATATGTTCAATGCCGATTTTGCCTATCACGAGGTGCCTATCGAGCGCGATCCCATCGACTTGGAGGCGTACCGCGCCTGCCCCATGCGATTTACGTGCGTGTGTACCGATATCGAGACGGGCAAGGCCGTCTATCACGACCTGCCGTATGGCGATGAGCGCGATATCGAGTGGATCCGGGCGTCGTCTGCTATTCCTGTGGCGACGCGTCCCGTTGCTATTGACGGGCATAAGTATCTGGATGGTGGCGTGGCTGACTCTATTCCCAGCGCATGGCTGTTTGCGCAGGGGTATGACCGTAACATCGTGGTGCTGACGCAGCCGGCGGGCTTTGTGAAGCAGCCCAACAGCGTGATGCCCATGCTACGGCGCGTGTTCCGTCACTATCCGGAGTTTGTCGCAGCGCTTGAGCACCGGCATGAGGTCTACAATGCCACGATCGATGACCTGGCACGTCGCGAGGCTGCCGGCGAGATCTTTGTGGTACGGCCGAGCGAATCGGTGAAGGTGCCGTCGCTGTGCCGCGAACCGGATGAACTTGAACGCATCTACCAGATTGGTCGCCGCGATGCGGAGGCGACCTTGCCGGCACTGGAGGCATATCTGGCAGGGTAGAGGCTGCTGCCGCCATCTCGGCGGAAAGCGCATCCCGGAATGGAGGGTCCAAACTGGGATGCGCTTTCCATTGCTGAAGATATGAGGCTGCGAATCAGCTGCTCGGCCTAGACTTACGCCTGCTGCCAGGTGTCGACGAGCTCCTTGGCGGCGGCGTAGGGGTCATCAGCGCTGCAGACGGCGCTCACCACGAAAAAGCCGTCGACGCCGGTGGCCTTGAGCTGTGGCAGGTCGGCCGTCTTGACGCCGCCGCCCACCACGATGGGCACGGGGCTTGCCGCGTGGAGGGCGGCCAGGTCCTCAAAGCTCTTGGTGATGATAGAGCCGTCGGCCGCGCGTCCGCAGTCGCGCTTGGTCTCGGTCTCGTGGAGTGGGCCGATGCCCAGGTAGTCGACTAGGCTCATGTCGGCGGTCTTGACGTACTCGAGCATCTCCTCGCAACGGGCGGAAAGGCCCACGATGGCGTTGGGCCCCAGCAGCTTGCGACAGACCTCGACGGGAATGTCGCTCTGACCCACGTGCACGCCGTCGACAGCAATGCCCTGCTCGCGCGCGGCGAGTACGCAGTCCAGGCGGTCGTCAATCAGCAAAGCGACCTGACCGGTCTTGCCAGCCTGTGCGATTGCCTGCGCGGCGTCGCCGGTCAGCGCAATGATCTCGCGGGCGCTTGCCACCTTGGAGCGCACTTGGATGCAGGTAAAGCCGGCGTCGAGTGCCTGGGCCACCACATCGCCCACGGGGCGCCCGAGCGTGTTTTCGGGGCCGAGCACCAGATAGGCCGAGATATCAAGGTTGTCGCGGATGCTCATCGTGCTTCCTCCTGCTTTTTGATCTGTGCTTCCATGCGCTCGAGTTTGCCGGTCATGGTGTCGGTAAATCCGGGTCGAATATCGGCTTTGAGCACGACTTCGGTGCGGATGCCCTTGCTCGCCAACACAAAGGTTGCGTCGCGCACGACCTGCATGACCTCGTCCCAGTCGCCCTCGATCTCGGTGAACATGGAGGTGGTGCGGTTGGGCAGGCCGCTCTCGCGAATGACACGCACGACCTCGGCGACCTCGGCGGATAGCTCATCGCCGGTGCCGCACGGGGCGATGGCCACGGCGACGAGCGTGTTCATGCCGGCATTGGTTGCGGGCTCGGACATGGCCTATGCCTCCTCGAGCTCGAGTCGGTTATCGGCGATGTCTTGGGCGGTTGCGCGGTAGAGCTCGTCGATAAAGGCGACCTTAAAGCTTGCCGGGGCGTCGGCGACAGCGGCGGCACGCGTGCCGGCCACGTTGTAGACGGCGGTGCCGCAGACGGCTGCCGTAAACGGGTCGGCGGCGCAGGCATACACGGCCAGCACGCCGCCCTGCGAGCAGCCGCAGCCGGTGATCTTGGACATGAGCGGGCTGCCGCCGTGAGACTTGGCCACCGTCGTGCCGTCGGTGATTAGGTCGACTTCGCCCGAGACCACAACGGCGCCACCGGTGTGGCGAGCGAGCGCCACGGCGGCATCGCGGGCGGCGTCGACCGTGTCGGTGGTATCGACACCACGCACGCGGCTCAGATCAGCCGCCTCGCCCTCAAGACCCCACAGGCCGGCGAGCGCGATAATCTCGGAGGCGTTGCCGCGCACGATGGCGGGCTTGTACTGCTTGAGCTCGTTTGCCAGCTGGGTGCGCAGGCTGCCGATACCCAGGCCCACCGGATCGAGCACCCAGGGCTTGCCGGCGTCGTGTGCCGCCTTCGCCGCGCGGGGAATCGTCTGCTCGTAGATAGGGAAGAGCGTGCCCATGTTGAGATAGATGGCGCCGCCGCCGGCAACGAGCGCTTCGCCCTCGTCGGGCAGATAGACCATGGCGGCCGATCCGCCCACGGCGAGCTGTGCGTTGGCGACAAAGTCGATCGTCACCGTGTTGGTGATGGAGCCGGCCATCGGATTGGTGGCGCGAATTTCCTCTACGGCCTTGACCATATGTTGCTTAAGCTGTTCCGAATCAATCACTGCACATGCCTCCTTGGCATAGAAAAGGGGCGCTGTGCATAGACAGCGCCCCTGTAAAGGCGGCATGCTCCCTACGCCAGCATTAACTGACAGGTTCAAAGGATTGGGCCCCATGCCCTCTCAGCCTTGTGGTTTGCACCGCCGGCACTCCCGCATCGAATCTGTTGTTCCCTATACTAGCGCACCTGCCAAAAAGGGACAGGTTTATTTTGGCAGGTCGTTACAATAGGTAGGACCGATACGAATGGGGGCCTTATGATTAAACTTGTGCTGACCGATATGGACGATACACTGATTCCAGCCGGGCATGACGGCGCCAGCGACTACGCCATTGAGGGTGTTCATGCCATGCAGGCGGCGGGTCTGCACTTTGGGCCGGTTTCGGGTCGTCAGCCGTCCGCGATGGGCTGGATGTTCAAAAACCGTTCCGAGTGTTTTTCGACCGGTGCGTTCTGTAACGGCCAGGTGATGTTTGTCGACGGCGAAGTAGTCGCTTCGCGCGCAATCGACAACGATGCTCTGATGCGTTTGGCTGACTATCTGGAGCAAGAGACCGACGATACATTTCTAAAAGTCTACAGCCTGGGCGATGACTTTTGGGGCAACGATGCCTATTGCGTGACGAGCAATCCCGAGCGTGTGCGTCGCGCTATGGAGTCGGGCGGCAATGCGTGGCTCAAAGGCGAAGAGGCCCCGTGTCGTCCCGTCGTCGATGGCGCGCCGGTGTTTAAGGCGAATATCTGGAGTGCCCGTTCGCGTGAGGAGCTCGCGGAGCTACGCGAGCGCGTTGCCGTTGAGGTGCCGGAACTCTCGCTTGTGTTTCCCAACAACCGAGTGCGCCTGTTCGACATCCTTCCGGATGGTTGGGACAAGGGCTGCGCTGCGCTGGAGCTGGCGCGCGCTATGGGCATGACGCCCGACGAGGTGGCCGTATTTGGCGATTCCGATAACGATTTGCCCATGATCGATGCCGTTCCCAACTCCGTTGCAGTCGCTAATGCCAACGAGGTCGTCACGGCGGCGGCGCGCTGGCATATCGGCGCTGCGGCAGATGATGCGGTCGCCGGGGCTCTGCATCAGATTGCCGCCTGCGCCGCGACGGGGGAGATGCCGCCGTTTATGCGTCAGGAGGGTGCAGCCGACGCGAATTTCGCGAACAGCTAAGGAGACAGCCATGAAGCTCCAGCAGCTCAGATATGTCGTCAAAGTTGCCGAATGCGGCAGCATTACCGAGGCCTCGCGCCGTCTCTTTGTGTCGCAGCCTTCGATTACCGCGTCGATTCGCGATCTCGAAAACGAGATGGGTGTGCACATCTTTGAGCGCACCAACAAGGGCGTCATTGTGTCCGAGGAAGGCGAGACCTTCTTGGGCTATGCGCGCCAGGTACTCGACCAGGCCGACCTGCTCGAGGGCAAGTACAAGGGCGCATCCGAGCAGGTGCCGCACTTTAGTGTGAGCTGCCAGCATTATTCCTTTGCCGTCAACGCGTTTGTCGACGTGATCCGCGAGTTCGATGCCGCGCGTTACGACTTCACCCTGCGCGAGGAGCAGACTCACGAGATTATCGAGGATGTCGCGCATATGAAAAGCGAACTGGGCATCCTGTACTTATCCGAGCATAACCGCGAGGTCATCGAGCGCATGCTGGTGGCCAACGAGCTCGTGTTCGAAGGACTCTTCTGCGCCACGCCGCATGTCTTCGTCTGCGCCGACCATCCGCTGGCGGACCGCTCCAGCGTGACGCTCGAGGATCTGGAAGACTACCCGTTCCTGTCCTACGAGCAGGGCAGCTACAACTCGTTTTACTATTCCGAGGAGCTGACCTCGACGTTCGAGCGTCGCAAAAATATCCGCGTGCGCGACCGTGCGACGTTGTTCAATTTGGCCATGGGCCTCAACGGCTACACGGTATGCTCGGGCGTGATCAGCCACGAGCTCAACGGCCCCGGCATTATCTCGATTCCGCTCGACGTGGACGAGTACATGGAGATTGGCATCATCACGCGCAAGAACACGACGCTTACGCGCTACGGTCGGGCCTATATCGACGCGATTCGTCAGCATATCTAGGCTGCTGTGCTCCGCACGGTTCAAATCTCTTTATGACAGTCCAGACTGATATAGGAAACATCTATATCAAACTGTTATAAACGTATATTTTACGATGGTCATATGAGCGCTCATACTCTGTCCCAGTAAAGCAACCAATGCAAAGGGAGATATCTATGAGCACTTCGATTCAACCGAACGCGCCGTTTCGCGCCGATATCGTCGGCAGCTTTCTTCGTCCGCAGGCTGTAAAGGACGCCCGTGCCGCCTATGTCGCGGGTAAACTCGACGCTTCCGGCCTTAAGGCCGTCGAGGACGATGCCATTCGCGATTTGGTGGCCAAGCAGAAGGCCGCCGGCCTGCAGGTGATCACCGATGGCGAGTTCCGCCGCAGCTACTGGCACCTCGATTTTATGTGGGGCCTTAACGGCATTGAGCGCCGCACCTCACGCACGGGTTATATGTTCCATGACGAGGAGACGACGGCCGACACCGCCGTGGTTACTGGTCCCATTAGCGGCGAGAACCACCCGTTCGTCGAGCATTTTAAGTTCGTCAAGGCGCTTGAGGGGGAGGGCCAGGTCGCACGCCAGACCATTCCGGCGCCGATCCAGACGTTCTCTGAGGTCACACTCGATCGCTGCGACGGCCAGCAGGAGAGCCTGCGCGCTGTCTATAAGACCGATGAGGAACTTGCCGACGCCATTGCGGCCGCTTATCGCACGGTGATCACCGACCTGTACGCAGCAGGCTGCCGCAACATCCAGTTTGATGACTGCACCTGGGGCATCTATTGCGATACCGACTTTGTGTCCAAGACCGGCATGAGCCCGGTCGACCTGCAAAAGGTAAGCGAGCTGGGCGTGGCGCTCAACAACGCCGCCATCGAGGGCAAGCCCGACGATCTGGTTATCAACACGCACGTGTGCCGCGGCAACTACCATTCCACCTATGCCTTTGAGGGCGGCTACGACCCCATCGCGCCGTACCTGTTCGCACATGAGAATGTCGATGCGTTCTATCTGGAGTTCGACACACCCCGCGCCGGCGGCTTTGAGCCGCTCAAGTACGTTGCCCCCGGCAAGAAGGTGGTGCTGGGACTGGTCACTACAAAGGCGGCTGAGCTTGAGGACGAAGACGTTATCGTCGAACGTATCCACGAGGCCACAAAGTATGTGCCGCTCGAGAATCTGTACCTGTCGCCCCAGTGCGGCTTTGCCAGCTGCGAGATTGGCAACAAGCTGACCGAGGACGAGCAGTGGGCGAAGATCGCGCTGGTCAAGCGCATTGCCGAGCGCGTTTGGAAGTAACGCTACCGTTTGCAGGTGACGGCGCGCGCGAGACATGGCGTATCACGTACAATGGTTCGGATCGTATCGATCGGGCAGGTTATCCGATATGCCTGATCGCCCTTCCATCATGAAA
>DBFDDV010000138.1:0-5220 GCA_048302525.1 Collinsella sp.
GCATCGCCAATCGCCAGGACAAAGTCCACGCCTTCGTCGGTCGCCAGGGCCACGGCTTCGTCGATCAGTTCGTCTCCCCCGTCGCCCCCAACCGAGCCGCAGCGGAAAAGTACGCGCTCGAGTAGGGCTCGATCAAGCGAGCCAAGTGCCGCCGAGACAAGCTCATCGCGCGTATGCTTGTCACCGCCCAACACGACCAGCGCCTTAGTGCCACCGTAGTGAGCGACCAATCGTCCGCACCAGCGAGCCACGTCTCCATCCACAACAAGGCGCGTCGGCATACCAAACCCGTAATTGACCATCTTTCCCACAACCCTTCCGTGCGTATAGGCGGTATCGATCGTTAGGCTCATGCTACGAAGCGAGCTGTTTCGCGCTCTTTAGGGCTGCGTTAAAAACCCGATGCAGCTGCACGACTATACCTGCCAAAAAGGGACAGGTTTTGACGATGTCCGGATGAGCGGGTATTATCGAACATGTATTCGATAAGAACATGTGTTTGATGAAAGGGCACGGATGGCGCACGAGCAGCACACCTATATCTGCATCGACCTCAAGACGTTTTATGCCAGCGTCGAGTGCGTGGACCGCGGGCTCGACCCACTCACCACCAACCTGGTCGTTGCCGACGAATCACGCGGACGCACGACCATCTGCCTCGCCATCACACAGGCCATGAAGGACTTAGGTATTCACAACCGCTGCCGTCTGTTCGAAATTCCCGATGGCATCGACTACATCACGGCCGTACCGCGCATGCAGCATTACATGGAGGTGTCGGCGAAAATCTACGGTATCTATCTGGAATACGTCAGCCCCCAGGACGTGCACGTCTACTCCATCGATGAGTGCTTTATCGACGTGACGCCCTATCTGGACCTCTATCACACCGATGCGGAAGGGTTCGCCTGCACGCTGCGCGACGAGGTCCTCGCGCGCACCGGCATCACGGCTACGGTCGGCATCGGCCCCAACCTATTCCAGGCCAAGGTAGCGCTCGACATTACCGCCAAGCACGTACCCAGCCGCATCGGCATACTCGACGACGAGGCCTTTCGCAAGGAGATCTGGCCCCATCGTCCCATCACCGATATCTGGGGCATCGGTCCCGGCGTGGCAGCCCGCCTCGAGAAATACGGCGTCTACGATCTGATGGGCGTCGCGGCGCTCGACGAAAACCTGCTCTACGACGAGCTCGGCGTCAATGCCGAATATCTCATCGACCATGCCTTCGGGCGCGAGCCGACAACCATCGCCGACATCCAAGCCTATCGCCCGCAAGCAACTTCGACCACCACAGGACAGGTGCTCTCGAAGGGTTATGCCTACGAACAGGCCTATACCGTCTTGCGCGAGATGGTCGATGCCGCCGTGCTGGATTTGATCGACAAGCACGTGGTGTGCGACAGCATCTCGCTCTTTGTGGGCTATGCAAGCGAGCGCGCCGACATCCGCAGGCTTGATGCCAGCGGCACTGCACAATATGTGGACGGATGCGGACACCTGCGCTCGAGTACGTCGAGCATCGAACCCACCGCAACCGCCGGCCCCGAGCTCGCACCCCGTGCGCCCAAGCCCGTCCAGCGCGATGACGAACGGCGTCGTCTGGTACGTGAGGCGCAGGCAATCGACGGCATCTTTGTGGGAGAGCATGGCGGCAAACCGCGCGGTGGCTATGCCGCACTCTTTGCGCACTCCAACGCCTCGCGAAAGCTGCCCGAGCGTACCAATTCGTTCAAGAAGATCATGGGCTATTTCGATGAGCTCTGGGCGCAGACTGTCGATCCCAAACGACCGGTCAAGCGCATCAATCTGGGATTTGGCAACCTCATGCCCGAGGAATTTGCCACCATCGATCTGTTCAGCGATATCGAGGCCGATGAGCGCGAGCGCGACCTGGCACGCGCCGTGCTGGCCGTGAAAGGCAAATACGGCAAGAACGCGCTGGTTAAGGGGCTGAGCTTTACCGCCGGCGCCACCGCGCGCGAACGCAACGATCAGGTAGGAGGACATCGTGCCTAAGTCCCAACAACAGCCGATGCGGCCACCGACACCTTTTGAACGCCTAGCGGACCCCGAGGGAAGACGTCGCTCCGCCGACCCAAAGCTCACCGCCAACGGCACCGTCCGTGCCGGCCGTGCCGCGCAGTTTATGCCCTTTGCCGCCCTCGCGGGATACTACGAGCTCGTGCGTAAACAAGAGATCACCGCCGAGCCAAAATGCGAACTCACAGAAGAAAAAGCCCTCGAACTTTCGAAAAAGCTCGAGGGCCTCAAGCGCGGCGACTTGGTTCGTGTCACCTATTACGATGCATACGGCTATCGCAGCCGCACCGGCATCCTCGACGAGGCGCTCCCTGCTTTCAAACTCCTCAAGCTCAAAGATATCGCCATCGACTTCGACGACATCCAGGACATCGAGCTACGCGGACGAGCCTAGGCAAGGACGCGCATCCAAGGCAAGGCCTACAGCGTCATGACGTAGTAACCCGCATCTCTCACGGCAGCCTCAAGGACACCGCGATCGATCGGCCGCTTGGAGCGCACGCGCGCTGTGTGGTCCGCATACGTCACCGTCGCCCACACGCCATCCAGCGCATTGAGAGCATTGGCTACGTTCTGAGCGCAGCCGTCACAGCTCATGCCGCCGATGAGCAGCTCATCGCTATAGGGATAGTGCGATGCATCGGTATCCACCACAACAACCTTTTTGGCCTTCTTACCGCTCGCGCCATCGCTGCAGCAGCTCTTTCCGTGTGTCGAAGCGACAATGCGACGCAGTCCAAAAAACATGCCGACGGCAATGACGGCCAACACGATGAGATTCGCAGGGTTGAGCAAGTCGCTCATGCGTTCCCCTTTCAAGTAGCACTATCTAGATACCCCCATGGGGTGTCCCCATCTTAACCCAAAATCGTGTCCGTTCGGTCAATTAGTTTCCCTCTTCAAACTTTTTTGTTGACCATGACTTACTTTCGTGTATAAGTTTTCCTAGGCTAACAACTGAGGACCCGAAAGGAGCATCGTGACTCGAACCATTGACATCCCAACATACCAAACGGCTGTCGTGCGCAACTGCTCCCCTACGCTCGCAGGTATCAAGCCGGCTTCGCTCTTTACCTATCCCGGCGTTTACGCCAACCAAAACGGAAAACCCGGCGCCGCCCATATCGAAGAGCGACGCTCTCGCCTGCTCGCCGTCATAACCCAATGCAACCGCGAGCTCCAGCCACTCGGGATCCATATGAGCGTTTTGGTCTGGCGCCCCTGCGGAGCGCTCATCTATGTGTACCGCCCTGCGGACCTCATGCGATACCTCTCCGACCCCCGTGCCACGACGGCGCTAGCCGCCGAAGGTTACGATGTCCACAACCTGCCCGCATCCCTGGTGCATCTCGCCGCGCGCATCACGCTGGCAAGCAGCAATGCCGCAGAAAGCGCCTATGACGGCAGCGTCTGCGCACTCGCGCGAAATAGACACTGCGATACGGGGTGCATATGCGAGTTCCCCCACGAAATTGGCTATTTTTTGGGCTATCCCTACGAAGATGTCCATCAGTTTATCGTCCAGCACGGCGAAAACTATAAGGTCTTTGGCGCATGGAAGGTATACACAAACGTTGAGCAGGCGCTCACGACCTTCGATTCCTATCGCGCATGCACGCAATACCTTACCTACATCTATCAACAGGGCTGCACCCTGGGACAACTTGTCCAGGCAACCCGATAGAGCATACAAAACGCGGCCGCACGCCGCACAACCGAAAGGAAAACATATGAGCAAGATCGCCGTCGTCTACTGGAGCGGTACAGGCAACACCGAGGCCATGGCAAACTTCGTTGCCGAGGGCGCAACCGGTGCCGGCGCCGAGGCAGAGGTCATCTCCTGCGCCGACTTCTCCGCAGACAAGGCCGCCAGCTATGACGCCATTGCCTTCGGCTGCCCCGCCATGGGCTCCGAGGAACTCGAGTACGATGAGTTCCAGCCGATGTGGGACGAGGTCAAGGAGACTCTCGGCGACAAGAAGGTCGTCCTCTTTGGCTCCTATTCGTGGGCCGAGGGCGAGTGGATGGACAACTGGAAGGCCGACGCCGACGAGGCGGGTGTTAACGTCGTCGATTCCGTCATTTGCTACGATGCGCCCGACGATGAGGGCGAGACCGCTTGCAAGGCCCTCGGAGCCGAGCTCGCGTAACGAACCCAGGACCTCCAAAAGAGTCTGCATCAAAGCGCATCCTTATCCCTACAAAAGAGCGGGGGCTGGATTCAAGTCCAGCCCCCGCTCTTTTATAACGGCAGTTACACCAACCGGCTACGAGATATTGCCCAAGAACGCCTTGGTACGCTCGCTCTTGGGGTGGTCGAAGACCTCGCTCGGCGTACCCTCTTCCACAATGACGCCGCCGTCCATAAAGACGACGCGGTCGGCGACGTCGCGGGCAAAGCCCATCTCGTGCGTCACGACGATCATGGTCATACCGTCGCGTGCCAGGTCGCGCATGACACCCAGAACGTCGCGAACCAGCTCGGGATCGAGTGCCGACGTGGCCTCGTCAAAGAGCATAACGTGAGGGTTCATCGACAGGGCGCGGGCGATGGCAACGCGCTGCTGCTGGCCGCCCGAGAGCTGGCTCGGCATAAAGTCGATACGCTCGGCAAGACCGACCTTGGTCAGCTCCTCGACGGCAATCTTCTCGGCCTCTTCCTTGCTGCGCTTGAGCACCTTCTGCTGCGCGAGCATGACGTTCTTTTTGACTGACAGGTGCGGGAACAAATTGAACTGCTGGAACACCATGCCCAAGTGCGTACGCACCTTATTGAGGTCAACGCCCTTGGCGCACACGTCCACGCCCTCAACGACAATCGAGCCGCTCGTGGGATGCTCCAGACGATTGATGCAGCGAAGCATCGTCGACTTGCCCGAGCCCGAAGGACCCAGGACTACGACGACCTCGCCCTTGTGCACATCCAGATCGATATCGCGCAGGACCACGTTATCGCCAAAGGCCTTCTGGAGGTTCTTGATGCTGACGACGACCTCGTTCGAGTTATTGGTTTCGCTCATGATAGGACCTCCTTACAGACCGGCGATGTGATCGGCAGGCGTCGCGACAACCTGCCCGGCGCTCTTGGTGGGACGCTTCTTTTTGGTTTCGGCCGTACCCAGCAGTCTCGCCTCAAGACCGCTCACCAAGCGCGCAAGCGGCAGGGTGATGACC
>DBFDDV010000139.1:0-37767 GCA_048302525.1 Collinsella sp.
CATTTTAGGCATTTTTTTAAAAATCTCGGTTGAAAAACGCTGTAGGTGAGTATACTACAACTCGAAACGAAACCGATTTCGTAAACCGATTTCGGCGAGCGTTGGCACGCAGGTGCAAAGACGCACCCTACCGTCTTGGCACCTCCGCGCCAACGCCATATCAAAGGTGTACGCACGAGCAAGAAGGAGCTGCGCGACCATGGGTAAAACGGTTCTTACCTTCGGCGAAATCATGATGAGGCTCTCGCCCAAAGATCATCTGCGCATTGAGCAGGCAACCGAGTTTGACGTCCGCTACGGTGGCGCCGAGGCCAACACCGCTCTTTCCCTGGCCTACCAAGGCGACAAGGCCGCTTACGTATCCGTTGTCCCGGCCAACCGCCTAGGCGAGTGCGCGCTGCGCTCGCTGAAGGCCTACGGCGTCGACACAACGCGCGTCGTGCGTCAGGGCGACCGTCTTGGCTCCTATGTGTTTGAGGTCGGCGCCTCGCAGCGCGGCAATGGTTGCGTCTACGACCGCAAGTACTCTGCCATCAACATGGCCAAGCGCGACGTCTTTGACTGGGACGATATCCTCAAGGGCATCGATGTCTTCTATTTCTCCGGCGTGACCCCCGCCGTCTCCGATGAGATGGCCGCCGCCTGCAAGGAGGCACTCGCCGCCTGTCGCGCCAAGGGCATCACCACCGTGTGCGACGTGAACTATCGCGGCAAGATGTGGTCGCCCGAGAAGTCGCAGGCCACCATGAAGGAACTCCTGCCGCTCGTCGACATCTGCGTCGCCAACGACGAGGATGCGCCCGCCGGCCTCGGCATGACCTGCGTCTCTGGTTCCCTTGCCCATGGCATCGAGGAGCGCGACACCTACGTCGAGATGGCCCGTCAGATCTGCGCCGAGTACGGCTGCAAAAAGGTCGCCTCGGTCGTCCGCAACATCTCCTGCGTCGAGCGCTCCATCTGGATGGGCATGCTCTTTGACGCCGAGAGCGGCGAGCACTGGTTCTCCCCTGCTCACGACGTGCACGTGCTCGAGGGCGTTGCCGCCGGCGACGCTTTCAACGCCGGCCTCGTCCATGCCCTCACCAACGACTTTGACCCGCAGGACGCCGTCAACTATGCGATTGCAGCGTCGATCCTCAAGCTCACCATCAAGGGCGATTCCAACTTGGTGACCGCAGACGAGATCGCAGCCGTGGCATCCGCCGCCGACGGTGGCACCCGCGTCGCGCGCTAATCCGTCTCCATTCCGCGGGCCGCAGCTTTCCAATCCCATACCCCTGCGGCCCGCTCCCCGATTCCTCCGGTCGGGCAAAACCACCAGTCCCATTCCGGTTTTGCCTGGCATTCCCTACATGACTGGTCGAGCAGCTGGTTTTGGAATTGCTTGAACCCCAAGCAGTGCCTCCGATAACCAATCCAAAATCGGCTCCTGACCAGCATATTTGGCAATCACGCGCCCATGCGCGCCATACATCGAAAGGAACATTATGTTCGATCAGTTCTACACCACGCTTGAGTCCCTGGGCATCGTGCCGGTCGTCGTGCTCGACAAGGTCGAGGACGCCGCTCCGCTCGCCCACGCCCTTATGGCAGCTGGCATGAAGTCCGCCGAGGTCACCTTCCGCACCGCCTGCGCCGCCGAGTGCATCGCCGCTATGGCCGAGGCCGAGCCCGAGATGTGCGTTGGCGCCGGCACTGTCCTGACCGTCGAGCAGGTTGAGCAGGCCCGCGCAGCCGGTGCCAAGTTCATCGTCTCCCCGGGTTACAACGAGGACGTTGTGAAGCACTGCATCGACATCGACCTGCCTGTCCTTCCCGGCACCGTAACCCCCTCCGAGGTCACCGCAGCCGAGAACCTGGGCCTCAAGGTCACCAAGTTCTTCCCCGCGTCCCAGTATGGCGGCCTGAACACCATCAAGGCCCTCGCCGCTCCGTTTGTCGGTCACCGCTTTATGCCCACCGGCGGCGTGAGCACTGCCAACGTCGAGGAGTACCTGAGCTCCTCCGCCATCATCGCCTGCGGTGGCACCTGGATGGTCAAGCCGGCCCTGTTTGCCGACGGCGACTTCTCCAAGGTCGAGCAGATTGCCCGCGAGGCCATGGACGTCGTCAAGAAGGTCCGCGGCTAGGTTTAGCTCTCTATCGTGAAAGGGGGCGTGCCCTAGACCTCGCCCCCTTTCTTTTAAAGCGGCTCGGAAGCGCGCCGTTTCCGTCACGAACAAGAACCAAAACCGTCTTGTATGCTGATAGAACGTGACGGAAGCGACACGCCCCCGAGCCGCTTTGCCTACTCGGCTGGCAACCGCGCCCAGTTGGGCCACATCGACAAAAACCGAGCCACCAAAACAGCTGCGGCGCCGTCTGGAGGAATGGACCCTTGCTTCCGGTCTTTTCCTCCAAGCGACGCCGCAGCTTTTTTGTGCCCCGATAGTACCCCGGCAGTTGCGGTGAGATACGGACTGTTTACACCATCAGAGCCGCAAAACAATCCCTATTTCACCGCAACTAATGAAGGGGACGAGTTAGATGGCCGAGTCTTTGGACAGCTCAAAATAATCGGGATGTAAGGCAATAACCGGGCCCTGCTCCTCGGGCATCAGGTGCAAGTGCGTCTCTGCCAGATAGCTCGCCGCGTCGGTATCGCCCCTCTTAATGGCCTCGAGAATCCGGCGATGCTGCCGACGAATCGGCTCCCAATCCAGGTCCTGCGACACCATACGCAACCAGTTGTATCGCTCAAAATGCGTGTTGATGCTCTTCATCCAATCCCACAACATGTGACGACCGGCAATCTCAAAACATGTCTCATGGAACAGGTTATCCAGGTCAAAGAAACGGCGCGTTTCGCCATGGTCGAGCGACTCGGACTCGGTAAGAATCTGCTCAAGCCGCTGCTTTTGCTCGGGCGTAGCAGCCGAACAGCATTTAATAAGCACGCTTCTCTCGAGTTTCTCACGCAAGAAACAGGCGTTCTCGGCGCGTTCCATGCTGATCTTAGAGACGTAGGTGCCGCTTTTGGGACGCGTTTCCACCAGCTCCTGCTCACGCAGGCGCACAAAGGACTCGCGAATGGGCGTGCGCCCGATTCCCGTCTCTTTTTCCAGACCAATCGCCGAAAGGCGTGTGCCGGGCTTGAGCTCGGCGTAGATGATCTTGGAGCGCAGTGCGTTGTACGCCTGGTCTTGCAGGCTCTGATAATGCTGGTGCTGTTCCATAAAGCCCTCGGATGAAGCCTCGGTTGATCGAATACCACCATGCAATACTATCGCATCCCCCGCCCCCTCATAAGTTGCGGTGGAATAGTTCCTGTTCAAGGCCTTCAGCAGCAAAAACAGGAACTATTCCACCGCAACTACAGCCAACGAGTTGTTGCGATTAGGTGAACGTTCACCTTTTTATTGTTTTTCTCTTCGCAAATAAAATCCCGTGCGTATACTTAGGCTCAAACGAAACCGATTTCGTTGAGCGTGGGCAATAGGATGCTAAGACACACCCTACCATCTTGGCATCTTATCGCCCACGCAATGCCATTTGCTTTCTTCCCGTCTCGTTGGACCTTTAGTCCCATTCCGGCACAGCGAGACACTTCCTAGACGACTGACCGTGGGGCCGGCTTTTCTGCTTTTGCAGCAGTGCCTCCGATAACCCTCTTTTGCCGGCCCGGGTCAGCTTTTTCACACAACCGAAAGGACGGGTAGCAACATGCGACCGCTCATCATCATGCATGGCGAGAACATCGACTGGTGCCATACCGTCATCAGAATGCTGATGTATCTTGTGGGCGTTGCAGTACTGGCACTCGGTATGAGTCTCCAGACGGCATCCGGCCTGGGCGTCGCCGCGCTCACGTGCTTTGCCACAACCCTATCCATGCTCACTGGCAAGACGCTCGGCTTTTGGATCACCGCAACCTACGTCGCCTACATCGTGGCGCAATTAGCCATCTTGCGAAGCGAGTTCCAGCCGCGCATCCTGCTCGAGTTGTTCTTCTCAACGCTGATTGGCGGCTTGACCGACCTCTTCATGGCGGTCAACCCACTGCATCCCACGGCACTCCCCACACAGATTGCGACCATGCTGCTCTCCCTCGCTGTCACCGCATTTGGCGTAAGTCTCGTCGTCAACATGGGCGTTGTCCCCAACGCGCCCGACGGCTTGGTGCAAGTCATTGCCGAAAAGCTTAAACGCCGCTTTGGTGACGTAAAAGTCGTGTTTGACTGCTCACATGTCGCCGCCTCGCTCGCGTTGTCGCTGATCTTTATGTACAACCTGGGCGGCTTTGGCGTCACGACCGCCATCTCGGCACTGTTCCTGGGCCATGTCATCAACGTCGCCAACAAGCTGTTCGCCCAGCGCTTTATCCGCGCGGCATTCGGAAAATAGCACCACCGCAAGAACCCGCGAACAGCGCTATACGTTGCTATATCTCACTATACTTTGCTATATCTTGCTATACTTTGCTATATCTTGCTATATCTTGAGCAAAGGTGGCTCACATGCAAACAAACCCTTTTAAGCCCACAGCAGGTAAAACACCTCCCACGATTATCGGCCGCGAAGATGTGCTCGAAGAATTCAATGAGGGCCTCGTCACGGGCCTGGTGCCCCGGGGCGCCTAATGCGCATAGCCGGCGTCCGTGGAACGGGCAAGACGGTCCTCCTTGACGAGTGCTCACGTTTGGCGCAAAGCCGTGGCTGGACGGTCATAAAAGAGGTCGCAACCGAGGGACTTTGCCAACGCATTCTCGAACAGCTGCAGCCCAAATTCCAGGCCAAACACGCCAGATTTGAGCCCACCGTAGCTGGCATATCCATCGGCAGCATAGACATTGAGCGAATCGGTCCATCGCTACGCGACGCCATGAGACAGACAATATCCAAGAATGAAAATGGCCTGCTCATCACTCTCGACGAGGTTCAAGACGCAGAGCTCGATGAGGTCCGAACGCTCTCCATTGCGATTCAGCAGGTTATCGGCGAAGACCTTGATATAGCCTTTGTTTTTGCTGGGCTGCCTTCGATGATTGAAAGCATCATCAACGGAAAGACACTTGCGTTTTTGCGCCGCGCCCTCCCCTTTGACCTGAAGGCTGTGGCAGTAACCGAAGTGTCGTACTCCCTCGAGGAAACCATTGAAGCGTCTGGCATGGAGTTGCAGCCAGGTATTGCCGGCCAACTTGCCGAGGCAACGCAGGGCTATCCTTTCATGATCCAACTCGTTGGATACTACGCATGGCAGTTGGCAAGACGCGCACATACAACGATTATTGGAGAAGAAGAAGCCGAGCGTGGCATTGCAACGGCACGCGAACGCTTCTGCGCCATGGTGATTGAGCCCGCGCTGCAGCGCATTCCGCCCACGTGCATCGCTTATCTGCTGAGCATGGCGTCTTTGGGGCAGACGAGCTCGACCAGCATGGTTGCCGATGCCCTAAACAAAACGCCTCAACAGGTGAGTTCCGTCCGCAGCCGCCTGTTAAGAGAATCGATTATCGAGGCTCCCTCGTACGGCAAGGTCTCATTTGCCATCCCCTACATGCGCGACTACCTCTACGAGCACAAAGCCGAACTGGAAGTTGAACTGTAGAAACGGCAACTGCCCTGCAAGACGAAAACCGTTTTCGTACGGATTAAAGCAGACGTAAACGATTTTCGTCTTGATTTGCGTACGGAATTAAGACGTAAATTGCGCTTTCGTACGCTTATTACCAGACGCAAATTGTTTTCGTCCGGCCATGCGTCCCCAATCTAGACGAAAAGAGCCCCGAGCTCAAAAATCGGGGCTCGATGTAAGTTCTAGGGTGTCAGAAGTTACATCAGCCGCTTACGACCGCTCTGTCTATCTCTCCGAGCGGGACGGGCGCCGATGCCCTGATCTCTGCCATGTCGAGGTGCGAGATCAAATCCTTGGCGCGCTCGCCGGAGTGGTATGCCTTGTTCGGCGCCACCTTCCTGTAGAGCTTCTTGAGCTTCGTCTTCCCCTTGTTGCCCGGCGGCATCTCCGTCTCAGGTGGCAGCCCTAGGAAGGACAGGACGCCGGGCAGGTCGCACAGCATCACGTCCTCGATGTCGGCCTTGGCCGCCAGGTCGACGACTCTCTGCGCTGTCGGCGAGATGTTCGGGGTGCTGCTACCGCCCGCTGGTTCGGAAGCTGGCGGGCAGTAGCGGGCAGTAGCGGCAGTAGCGGTGTGGCTCGATAGGCCCGAATATCCGTAAGGAAGGTGCTCGCTCTCATATGTGCTGATATGCCTCGCCTCGCGAACCTTGGGATGCTTCCTGAGGTAATCCCTCAATTCGAGCCACTCTTTATGCTCATAACGCTTCGAAATCGTTTCCCCGTCGACAGTTTCCTTCACATAATGGTATGTTCGAACGCCTTCGAACTTGCCGAACCCGTTCTCGACGCTGAAGTTTCTGAACCAGCGCGAAAACCCATTCAGGTCCATGAAGTTGACTTGGGGATGCCTGTCTTTCGTTCGTTCGAATGAGTGGACGAGCGGAGTGCCTTTGACTTGTTCCAGGCCGAAGGCTTCCATTTCGCGGGCCTGCTCCTTTTTCCAGAATTCGAGATACGACGTCAGCGTCTCGCTTATCGAGATCCTCCGCACGCTTTTCTTGCTTTTGGGCGAGCGAACGCTTCGATCGGCCGCGAACTGCTGCTCAATGAGGATGCTTCTGTTCTCGACGGAGACATCGGACCACGTCATCCCGAGGGCTTCTGCCCTTCTCATGTCGGTGTCGAGCATGAGCATCACGCATGTGATGTGCGCGTCCGGTTCTCGATTGAGTAGGATGTCGAGTAGGCGAGCGGCGTGATGGTTCCTTCGCGGTTGTCGTGGAACTTTTTTGCGTACGAGCCGACGGTGTCCCTCGATTTTTGGACGTAGGTGCCGCTGTTGAGTTCTGCCTTGTAGGCTTCGAGTGCGGCGTCGACCTCTCGGCTTTTGGTGGTATGTATGGTCTGCCACGGCGAATAGCGGTATTTGCCCGTGACCGGATCCTTGCCGAGGCTGTGACGGTAGCGCCACGTGTATTTGTCGCGGCGTTGCTTCGTTCCTTTGCCCATGACGAGAGGTCGGTCGTTCATCGTGTTCCTTGCCTGAAGTGCCTGAGAATCGCGCTCGGTTGCGCGGAATGGCGCAAAGGGCGGGGGCGGGTGGGCATTACCCTTGGTGGTGGGCCCTGCGTGGGGTCACACCCCAAGGGTAATGCTCCGCCTGACCGCTTTCAAGCTCGTTGTGGGTCGAATTTGGGTCGAATTATTCCGCGTACTTTTCTTTCGTAAATCTATGAAAACATCAAATGACCTGGAGTTATATTGACTTCAATTTGGGTCGAAATGTCTGAATGAAACAACGTCGTAGCGACCTCATAACCCGAAGGTCGGTGGTTCAAATCCGCCCCCCGCGACCATGAAACTTCAGGTCGGAAGCATAAAAGCTCCCGACCTTTTTCTTTGTCTAGGGGTTTCGGCATCTCTCGTTCTTTGGGTACCCCGAGACGGGCAATCAGATAGATGCTTACGAGTATCATAGGGTCTTTTTACGTCGCGGTCGTGTCTCGTACTGGTGCGCCGCTCTTTGTGGGACGTGTCACTTTGCCATAGGTTGTCCGGCGGCGGGGCGCAGGTCGTTCCCCGTGGCGTCGCTCCTTTCGACGCTACGCTGCCTGGCTACTCGTTCCACTGGTGCTTTTTCATGTCGACGCAGCCGTTGTCTCGGAAGGCGACTCCTACCTCCGTCAGTAGTGCTCGCTGGTCGGGGAAGTTTGGCGCGAGGCGTCCCGCGTGGTTGACGACGCGGTGGCAGGGATAATCGCCGTAGCGATCCGCCTCGCTCAGCACCGCTCCGACCAGGCGAGAGTTTTTCTCCCTGCCGATGAGGCGCGCTATCTGACCGTACGAGGCGACGCATCCCGCCGGAATCTCTGCCACGACGGAGAGAATCTCATAAACCAAATCTTCGTCCAGGACTTTTCCCATCGTATCGCTCCCGTGTTCGCTTTTGCCTTCGGGGGCGCGGCGCCGATCACCCGTGCTGCGATTTTCGCAGCTCCCCTTACCGAAGCATCGAGGGAAAGCGCGTGCGTGTCAAGGTTGTCTGGTCCAGTTGCTGGCTCGATGCCTCGAGATGTTCGCCTCAAGTGCGACCTGACCCTATTGGAAAAGGATGCCGAAGATGTATTTGGTGATGGCGGAGCGGCGGATGACCCCCACGAGTTTGCCCTCGTCATCAACCACAGGAAGCTTCTTGAACTTCTTCTTCGCCAGCAGCGCGGCGACGCGGGCGATGCTCTGCTCGGGACGGGCACACACTACCTGGCGCGTCGCGAAATCCATGACGCAGCGATCCTTCAGGTCTTCGATGCGCTGCTCAAGGCTCTGATCGTCGAAGTACAGCATGGACGCGTCGCCGCCCGTGAAGATGGTGTGAGCGCGATGCTGCGCGATGGCTCCCATGACATCGCCGTCGGAGATGAACCCGACCACCTGGTTGCGCTCATCGATTACGGGCATGCTGCTCACCTCGTTTTCGGCGAGCATGCGCACCACGTCGGAAATCGTGCAATCCTGCGTGCAGGTGAACGGCTCTTCAATCATGATGCTCGAAACGGGCGTCCCCTCGAGCTCGAGCGGGATGCGCTCGGACAGAATCTCGGACATCGCTTATGCCTCCTTCGTTTTCGGTGCGGTTTTCTTGGTGCGCACGCTGAATATGGCGCAGATAAGGGAAACGAGGCCGATTGCCGCGCACACCTTGTAAGCGACGCCCGCGCCCACGGCGGTGGCTACTTGGATGCTCGCATCGACGCCGGCCGACGCGGTGACGCTTGTCATGACCGTGATGATGAGCGCCGTGCACAAACCGCCGGCGACCTGGCGGCCGGTGTTCGCGATGGCGTTGCCGTGGGCGATCATGTCATTTTTCAAGGCATTGACACCCCATGTGTTCACCGGCATGTTCGCGAGCGACTGGCCGGCGGACTGCAGCATGCAGAACAGCGCAACCACCAAGATGGGCGTGTTTACCGTCGAAAGCGAGAGCAGGAACAGGGCGCCGGTCATGAGGGCCAGGCCGACGATCGAGATGGCACGCGGACCGAACTTGTCGAACACCACGCCGGAGATAGGGCTGATGATGATGCCCACCGCCGCGGCGGGAAGCATGGCCATGCCGGTTTCGAAGGCCGAAGCGCCAAGCGAGGTTTGCAGCAGCAACGGCAACAGCGTGTTGGTGACCAGGCATGCGGCGTTGATGAGCGTGACGATGATGGCGGCCACGCGGAACTCGCGCGTCTTGAGCGTGCCCAGTTGAAGCAGCGGGTCCTCGATTTTGCCCTGGCGTACGACGAACAGCACCAAGCACACGACACCCGCGACGATCGAGCCGAGCACCACGGGGTTGCCCCAACCCATCGACGAGGCGCTCGAGAACCCGTAGAGAAGTCCGCCGAAGGCGATGGTGGAGAGGACGACCGAGGGCAGGTCGAGCTTGGGGTTCTTCAGCTCGCCCACGTTTTTCAGCATGAACACGCCCAGCACCAGCACGAGAATTGCGAGGGGGACGATGGCGCCGATCATGGTGCGCCAGCCGTACGTGTCGATCACCGCGCCGCCTACGACGGGGCCGACCGCGGGACCCGCCGACATGACGATGCCCGCCATGCCCATAGCCGTTCCTCGTTTCTCGACGGGGAACACCAGCATGGGAACCACCGAGACAAGCGGCATGAGCACGCCTGAGCCCGCCGCTTGCAACACGCGACCGATGATGAGGAACAGGAAATCAGGGGCTGCGGCGCACAGCAGCGTGCCCAGCGCGAACACCAGCGTCGCCCCGAAGAATAGCGCACGGGTGCTGAACTTGTCGATAAGGAACGCCGAAACGGGGACCATGATGCCGCTCACCAGCGGGTATATGGACATGATCCACTGGGCAGTCGAGGCATCGATGGCGAAATCGGACATGATGACCGGCAGCGCAGGCGACATCACCGTTTGGTTCAGTAGCGCCAAGAAGGCACCCAGGACGACGACCGCGACGATGCGGATCTGGGTACCGGTAATGCGCCCATTGGCGGGCGCGACCGTACAATTATCAGACATAAGCTTCCTTCGTATCTATTCGATTCTTCGCCGAAGGCGCGCCGGCCCACGGGCGAAATAACATGCACGTGCTATGCGTGCATCAGATACGACAGGAAGAAAGCGGCTGCTCAGAGCGCACTTGGGGAACAACAGGAGAGGCCCCGTATACCAGGGGCCGCCGAATTGCGATGTATGCTTTGGTCAAATCCTTCATAGCGGGGAGGTATTCTAGCAGCCGTCTTCGCCCCTTTCAAGGGATGTAACCCAGACGTTGATTTTCTTCACCGAGGCGCCATCGTTGACGGGTGGCGTGCTTCTCTATCGCCACACCGCGGGGCGAGGGAACGCCGCGGCGAGCTTGTACATCGGCTATGTGTGCAGCTGCGAGCGTGTCGCCGGCGCGCGCTGGGCGCCAGTCCGATCCGGCCGACTCTTGCCGACGGTCGGTCGCCGTCCTCCTCCATCTCCGCCTGCTCTGTTTTTGCTCGGCTCCCTTGTCGTATCATGGACGGACGAGAATTGAGCGAAGGCGAGCTCGAAAGCGTGGCGCGCGCCGTCGGCGGGATCGACGCTGTGATCGATCCAAAGGCGAAAGATGCCGACACGGTTGCGCTCGTACAGTATCTTGCTGCCGACCAGAAGTTCGAAAAGGTGCTCGATAACCAGCAAATTCTTCGTGAGCCCATCGTTCGCAACGGCCGCCAGGCAACCGTTGGCTACGAGCCTGACGTGTGGAAGGGCTGGGAATAAAGTGAAGCGCCCACGCCCGTGGTTTTATCCACGGACGCGGGCGCTTGCGTAAGACGTCTCTTGTCGTTTGAGTGGAGCGCCCCGGCGGCGCTGAACAACGCGCCCCGGTGACGTGGCTCGGGGCTCTTTGTGCCGCGCATCTATGAGAGGAGATATTTGATGCGCATGGGCGCTACTCCATGTAGCCACCCTGAATGGCGGAAACTGCATGCTCGGTAAAGAACTTGAGCGTGCCGGAGGTATAGCGATTAGCCTTGGGCTTCCAAGCGGCTCGGCGCTCGGCCAGGACGGCATCGATCTCGGCCGGCTCCATCTCCTTGCCGGCGATGCCCACAATAGACAGCGAGCGCTCGGGGATGTTGATCTGGATAAGGTCGCCCTCCTCAATCAGGGCAATCGGGCCGCCCACGGCAGCCTCGGGCGAAACGTGACCGATAGCCGGGCCCTTGGAGGCGCCGGAGAAGCGGCCATCAGTGATAAGGGCAATGCTCACACCCAGCTCGGGATCGCTGGCGATAGCCTCGGTGGTGTAGAACATCTCGGGCATGCCGGAACCCTTGGGGCCCTCGTAGCGAATGATGACGGCGTCGCCGGGCTTGACCTCGTGCGTCAGGACGGCGTGGATGGCGTCCTCCTCGCAGTCGAACGGACGGGCCTTGAGCGTAGCCTGGAACATCTCGCGCGGAACGACGGTGTGCTTGACGACCGCGCCCTCGGGAGCAAGATTGCCGTGGAGGATGGCGATGGAACCGTCGGTGCCGAAGGCCTGGTCGAACGGACGGATGATGTCCTCGCGCTTGAGGTTCCACTTCTCCAGGTAGCGGCCGCACTTCTCGTAGTAGCCGTTGTTCTTAAGGTCCTCGAGGTTTTCGCCGAGAGTCTTGCCGGTGACGGTCATGACATCGAGGTGAAGCATCGACTTGATCTCCTCCATGATGCGCGGCACGCCGCCCGCATAGTAGAAGAACTGCGCCGGCCACTCGCCTGCGGGGCGAACGTTGAGCAGGTAGTGGGCACCACGGTGCAGACGATCGAAGTCGTCGGCGGACATCTCGATGCCAAACTCGCGGGCAATCGCGGGGATATGCAGCAGCGAGTTGGTGGAGCCCGAAATGGCGCCGTGGACCATGATGAGGTTCTCGAAGGACTCCTTGGTCACGATGTCGCGGGGGCACAGGTTGTGCTCGGAGAGCCACACGGACTGACGGCCGGCCTCGCGGGCGAACTCGCGCAGGTCGGAGCTGGTGGCGGGCAGCAGAGCCGTGCCGGGGAGCATAAGGCCCAGGGCCTCGGCCGTGACCTGCATGGTCGAGGCGGTACCCATAAAGGAGCAGGCGCCGCAGCTGGGGCATGCGTTGTGCTTGGCAAACTCAAGCTCCTCGCGGGAGATCTCGCCGCGCTCGTAGCGGGCAGAAATCGCGCCGAGCTGCTCCAAGGTCAGCAGATCGGGACCGGCATCCATGACGCCGCCGGTAACGACGATGGAGGGGATGTTGATGCGGCCCATGGCCATGAGGTTCGCAGGCAGGCCCTTATCGCAGCTGGCGACAAAGACGCCGGCGTCGAACGGGGTGGCCTTGGCATGGATCTCGATCATGTTGGCGATCATGTCGCGGCTGGGCAGCGAGTAGTTAATGCCGTCGTGTCCCTGGGCCTCGCCGTCGCAGATATCGGTGCAGAAGTAACGAGCACCGTGACCGCCAGCCTCGGCAACGCCAGCACGGACCTCCTCGACCAGATCAAACAGGCCGGCAGAACCCGGGTGCGAGTCGCCGAACGTCGACTCGATAATGACCTGCGGCTTGTCCAGATCTTCGATGGACCAGCCAGAGCCCAGACGCAGCGGGTCCATCTCGGGGCTGATGGTGCGAAACTTGCCGGAACGCGGCTGCAGCTTGGCAACCAAGTCGGCTGCCTCCTGCTGAATCTGTGCCTTGGTCTTCTCGTCCATAATGCTCTCCTCTTTTGGTTTGAACGGTTGTACCAATCGTTGGTTAATGAATCAGGTGAAATGGGTACCGAGCGATGCACTCGGCGGAAGATGCTTAGCTACGCGAACTAGGCGAAGAACGAAATCACCAGGGCGCAGGCAAGACCCGAAAGGCCGATGAGCGTCTCCATAACGGTCCAGGACTTGAGGGTGGTCTTCTCGTCAATCTCCAGGAACGAGGAGCACATCCAAAAACCGGCATCGTTGACGTGCGAGAGGGCGAGGGCACTGCCGCAGATAGCAAGACAGATAGCGGCACGCATGAGCACCGAGGCTCCTGCAACCGCGGGCATGGCGGCCATAATGCCCGATGCCATGGTCATAGCGACGATGGAGCTGCCGACAGAGGCACGCACCATGACGGCAATCAAAAAGGCAACGACCACCAAAGGCAGCGGTGAGGCCTCGAGCATAGGGCCGATAACCTGGCCCAAGCCGCAGTCTTGCAGCATCCAGCGAATGACGCCGCCACAGGCGATAACCAGCAAGATCATGCCGACGGGCTTAAGAGAGCGGTCGAGCAGGGCCTTGAGCTCGGCGCCGGAGTAGCCGCGCCGCGCGCCCAGCAGATACATCGCGACGAGCGTGGCGAGCGTCAAAGCGACAAACGGCTTGCCCAGGAAGGCGAGAATCGAGGCGAGCTCGGCGGGCATGGGGATATAAGAGGACAACGTGCCCAGCAAAATCAGACAAAGCGGCGTGAGCACGATGGCAAGCACCATGCCAAAGGAGGGAAGCTCCTTTTCGTCGCTCGCACCCTCGGCAGAGGTAAAGTGCTCCGGAACATCGGTAAAAATGCGACCGCCCACGTTGCGACCCCAGATGACGCCGGCGATCGCCATGGCGATGAAGGCAGTAGGGATACCGACGAGAATCATGGTGCCCAGGTCGACACCGAGCGTGCCGGCGACCAGAACCGAACCGGCCGATGGCGGCACAAACGCATAGCCAGCGGCAAGTCCTGCGAGCAGCGCGATGCCGTAGTAGAGCGTCGACTTTTTGGTCTGCGATGCCACGCTAAACGCAAGCGGAATCAAAACGACTACGCCCGCCTCAAAGAACACCGTAGTGCCGATAACCAGACCGGTAATGCCCAGCGCCCAGCTGGAATGACCCTGCCCAAAGGTATCGATGAAGGTCTGGGCGATCTTCTTGGCGCCGCCGCTCTCCTCAAGAATCTGGCCAAACATCGAGCCCAGGCCAATGAGCAGGGCGATGTTTTGCAGCGTGGCGCCCACGCCCTTGGTGACAGTGTCCGCCACCAGGTCGAGCGGCATACCGGCGCCGATGCCGATCGCGAGCGCCGAGACCATCATCGAAAGCACGGGGTGCAGCTTGAACTTGATGATGAGCGCAAGCAGCAGCGCGATGCCCACGATGGCGGCGATGACCAGCCTGGTGGGATCAGCCATAAACGTTGGGTCTGACATCTTTCCTCCAATTCATCAGACCTTTTGAATTCGTCTGATGACTATAGCGTGTTTTGGAAAGGTCTGATGTTTCATTTTGAAATTTGTTCGAAATACATCTGATGTATTTGGTAAACGGTCGTATTTGCGCTGCGAACGGTATATCTAAGCCGCCCGACTCAAATCCAGCGGCCAATATCGCATCCGTGGTGCGCTAAAATAGCTCAGATGAATTTTGTAATGAAAGGTATAGCTATGGCCCGCGCCGAATCGGGACTCCCCGAGCAAATATCGGAGAAAATCATTCAATTGATTCTGGATGAACACCTTGAGCAAGGCGATCGCCTACCTAAGGAAACCGTGCTGGTCGAGCGCTTGGGCGCCGGCAGGAGCACCGTGCGCGAGGCCATGAAGTTGCTGCAGTCGCGCAATATCGTGCGCATTAAGCAGGGTTCGGGCACCTATGTGGCGTCAAACCCCGGCGTTGCCGACGACCCGCTGGGCTTTACCTTTATCGACGACAAGCAGCGTCTGGCGCGCGACCTACTCGAGGTGCGCTTTATGATCGAGCCGCAGATGGCACGCATGGCGGCCGAGCACGCAACCAACGATCAGGTCGTCTGTATCGAAGAGCTCTGCGATGAATCCGAGCGCCTGGCCGAGGCCGGTAAGGATTACTCCGCCGCCGACACCGCGTTCCACAATGCCATTGCCGAGAGCTCCGGAAACCTCGTCGTTCCCCGCCTGATGGGCGTGCTCAAGGCATCCGTCCCCCTCTTTATCGACGTGACTGGCAAAAAGCTCGTCGAGGAAACTATCCGCACGCACCGCGATGTGGCCGACGCCATCGCCTCGCGCAATCCCACCGCCGCGCACGACGCGATGTACCTGCATCTGGTGTACAACCGCAACATGATCGCAGAGGGAGCGCAGGAACAGAGCAAATAGACGTCCGCACGGCAAGGTCGAGACCACCGTTTACCTTTTAAAAGTGAACGTTCACCTGTTTTTAGGAGAATCTGTCTTTTAATTCCCCCTCTTCTCCTATACTGACCTTGTATGAAAAGCAAGACTTATATAGATGAACGTTTCTTTTGAAAGGATCGCTATGTCTGATCTTATGGACAGCTTCCGCCTGGATGGCAAGGTCGCGCTCGTGACCGGCGCCACCTATGGCATCGGTATGGCCATTGCCGAGGCGCTCGGAGAGGCCGGCGCCAAGATCGCCTTTAACGCACGTCACGCCGACAAGGTCGCCGAGGCCGAGAAGCACTACCGCGAGCTGGGCTTTGAGGCTCATGGTTACGTGGCAGACGTCACCGACGAGGCCGCCGTTGCCGAGCTCATCGCCAAAATCGAGGCCGACTTTGGCACCACGCCCGACATCCTGGTCAACAATGCCGGCGTCATTCAGCGCACCCCGATGCTCGACATGAGCGCCGAGGACTTCCGCCGCGTCGTCGATATTGACCTCAACGCACCGTTTATCGTGTCCAAGGCCTGCCTGCCCGGCATGATCGCCAAGGGCCACGGCAAGATCATCAACATCTGCTCGATGATGAGCGAGCTAGGTCGCGAGACCATCGCCGGCTATGCCGCCGCCAAGGGCGGACTCAAGATGCTCACCAAGAACATCTGCTCGGAGTTTGGCGAGGCCAATATCCAGTGCAACGGCATTGGACCCGGCTACATCGCCACGCCGCAAACCGCACCCCTGCGCGAGACGCAGCCCGACGGCAGCCGCCACCCGTTTGACCAGTTCATCATTGCCAAGACGCCGGCCGCCCGTTGGGGCACGCCCGAGGATCTGAAGGGCCCCGCCGTGTTCTTGGCTTCCGATGCATCGAACTTCGTCAACGGCCACATCCTCTACGTCGACGGTGGAATCCTCGCATACATTGGAAAGCAGCCTCAATAAGCGTCGCCGCAACTGCCCATATCAGGTTTCATCCACTCGTTTTTCATTTGAGTTGCGGTGAGATAAGGATTGGTTTTGGCTTCTATCAGGCAAAACAGTCCGTATTTCACCGCAAGTTAGAAATAGAAAGGTAATTCGCAATGAAGATCGCTCTGATCAATGAGAACTCTCAGAACTCCAAGAACCCTATGATCGAGGCTGCCCTTAAGAAGGTTGTCGAGCCCATGGGGCACACCGTCTTTAACTATGGCATGTATGCCGACGCCGATTCCAAGCCCCTCACCTACGTGCAGAACGGCATCCTTGCCGCCGTGCTGCTGAACTCCGGCGCTGCCGACTACGTCGTGACCGGCTGCGGCACCGGCGAGGGCGCCATGCTCGCCTGTAACTCCTTCCCCGGCGTGCTGTGCGGCCACGTTGCCGACCCGCTCGACGCCTACACCTTTGCCCAGGTCAACGATGGCAACGCCGTTGCCATGCCCTTCGCCCTCAAGAACGGCTGGGGCCAGGAGCTCAATCTTGAGTACACCTTCGAGAAGCTCTTTGGCTTTGGTTCGGGCAACGGCTATCCTGCCGAGCGCGTTGAGCCCGAGCAGCGCAACAAGAAGATCCTCGACGGCGTGCGCGCTGTGACCATGCGTCCGCTCGTCGACGTCCTGGGCGAGATCGATCAGGACCTGGTGAAGGGCGCACTTGCCGGCGAGCACTTCCAGGAGTACTTCTTTGCCAACGCCACCGACGAGGCCATCATCGCCAAGGTCAAGGAGCTCCTGGGGCTCTAATCGCACGACTCATTGCAGCTAACGCAAGCGGCGGTCGTCCCACGTACGGGACGACCGCCGCTTTTTGCTGTCTACCGACTGACGCCGCGGAGACAGGCCCCATGCACCAAGGGATTAACTAGAGCTCGCAGGCAACCTTGTAGCCATCGCCGATGGCATCGCGGATGTTACCGCACTTGTTGGCATCGCCCAGCACGTGGGTGGCAACGCCGGCAGCGGCAAGGTCGTCGGCCAGCTTGGTATTGGGACGATAGCCCATGGCAAGCACCAGCGTATCGGCATCGGCGATGGTGTGGATCTCGCCGTCCTTTTCGTAGCTGATGGCATCCTCGGTAATCTCGGTCACCTTGGCCTCGGTCAGCACGTGAACGCCCTTGGAGAGCATGCGCGTGATGAGCACCGCGCGACCGGCGCCGCCCTCGTTGGCGGCGAGCGTCTTGGTCATCTCGATGACGGTGACGTCGCGATTGGCCGGCGACAGATCGTTGACCAACGGGGCCAGGTAGTCGGCCGTCTCGCAACCGACGGTGCCGCCGCCCACGATGACAATCTTCTTGCCCGGGAAAGCCTTGCCGCCCAACAGGTCGTCAGCCGTCATGACCTGCTTAAAGCCCTGCATGAAGGCCGGGGCGATGGGCTCGGCGCCATAAGCCAGGACGACCTCGTAGCCGGCGTAGTCACGCTGAATGTCCTCGGCAGTAAGCTCGGTGCCAAATACGCACTTCACGCCGACCTCGGCCAGGCGACGGTACTGATACTTGATCACGCGGGTGAGTTCCTGCTTTGCCGGCGGAACGGCCGCGATGCGCATCTCGCCACCCGGCTCGTCCTGCTTATCCACGAGCACTACGTTGTGGCCGCGCTTGGCAGCAATGTAGGCTGCCTCCATGCCCGCAGGACCAGCGCCCACAACCAGCACGTTCTTAGCCTCGGCGGCAGGCTCGTAGCCGGCCTCGTCGCGCTCAACATCGGGATTGACGGTGCAGGAGATGCGCTTGCCAAACATAATGCCGTTCAGGCAGCGCAGGCAGCCGATGCAGGGGCGGATGTCGTCGGCGTTGCCGGCAGCGGCCTTATTGCAGAACTCGGCATCGCACAGGTTGGCGCGGCCCATCATGCAGATGTCGGCAGCGCCGTCCTCGATCAGCTCCTCGGCGATCCAGGCCTCGTTGATGCGGCCGACGGTGGCGACAGGAATGTTGACGTGCTTTTTGATCTCGCGCGAGCAGGCAGCGTGCGAGGCCTGCTGGGTACCGGCGGCAGGAATCGCGGAACCGCGCTTGATGGTGGTGCCGCCCGACACATGAATCATGTCGACGCCGGCCTTCTCCAGGCGACGCGAGACGTAGATCATGTCGTTGAGGGTCAGACCGCCATCGGTGTACTCATCGCCCGAGATGCGGACGTCGATGATAAAGTCCTTGCCGCAGCGCTCGCGAATCTCGGCGATGACCTCGAGCAAAAAGCGCATGCGGGCGTCGAGCGAGCCGCCGTACTCATCGGTACGCTTGTTATAGAGCGGGGTCAAGAAACCGCCGAGCATGCCGTGGGCGTGCGCCGCATGGACCTCGACGCCATCGACACCGGCCTTCTGTATACGCACGGCAGCGTCGCCAAACTGATGCGTGAGCTCGTGAATCTCGTCGACCGTGATAGGACGCGGTGCCTCACGGGCATAGGACGGTCCCACGAAGGACGGAGCGATCAGGCGCGGCGTGCCCGGAATGTTAAAGGCCATGTAGGCGGGGTGAAAGAGCTGCGGCATGATCTTGCAGCCATACTCATGCACGGCGGCGGCGAGCTTTTCCCAGCCGGGGATAAACGTGTCGTCGTAGCAGCACATGTCACCCGGCAGATAGGTATAGGTGGGCTCGACCGTCACGACCTCGGTAATGATGAGGCCCACGCCGCCCTTGGCGCGGGCACGGTAATGATCGACCAAGTCGTCGGTCACATAGCCATGATCGGCCAGGTTGGTGGACACCGGCGGCATAAAGACGCGGTTCTTGACCTCGGTCGTACCGACCTTGATCGGACTAAAGAGCATCGGGTAGGCGGAGGACTCCATACAGGGTTCCTTTCATTTGAGCCGCTCGGCGGCAATTGCTGACTTATCTATCGTACCAGCAACCACACGGTACCCGACCGCACGCACTCCCCCAGTCTCTGCTCAACCCCCAAAAAGTTGCGGTGGAATACGGAGTAGATAAGGCCTTTGATAGCCAAGACAGTCCGTATTTCACCGCAACTGATGGGCGGAGTGGAATTGAGGGCTCAGATAGTCAGTCATGCCCTCATCCGCCGCTCCTTCACCTACAGCACGCCGTCCAGCATAAGGTTCACCTTGAGCACGTTGACCGTGGGCTCGCCGAACACGCCGAGGAAACGACCCTTGGTGCACGCGGCGATGATGTCGTGCACCTCGTCCTCACTTTTGCCCGTGGCTTTGGCAAGGCGCGGGACCTGGTACTCGGCGGCATCCGGAGAGATCTCCGGGTCGAGGCCGGACCCCGAACACGTCACCAGGTCGACGGGCACAGCGTCCATATCGGCATCGGGATTGGCGGCGCGAATCTTCTTCACGCGCGCATCTATCAGCTGCCGATACTCCTCACTCGCCGGGGACAGGTTGGACGGGGCACCATACGCCATGAGTTCGCCGTCTTCGCCTTCGACAATTGACACGTTCTGGATACGACCCCACATGTGGGCTTCATCATCGAAGTTCTGGCCGATGAGCTCGGAACCCACAACCTTGCCGTCGACCGTAATAAGCGATCCGTTCGCCTGGTACGGAAACGCAAGCTGCGCGACGCCGGTCACCACGAGCGTGTATCCCAGGCCGCAGACGATGGTAAACAGCGCGAACACGCCAAGTGCGCGCGATGCGATACCTTTGAACATACAAACCTCCGTCTACATCATGCCAATGCCGAACAAGGCCAGCAGCATGTCGATAATCTTGATGAATACGAACGGCGCCACGATACCGCCCAGACCCCACACTAGCAGGTTGTGGGTCAGCAGCTGGCCGGACGAAAGCTCGCGGTACTTCACGCCTTTCAGGGCGGCAGGAATCAGCGCGACGATGACCAGCGCGTTGTAGATAATGGCGGACAGCACGGCAGTCAACGGGCTGGTGAGCCCCAGGATGTTGAGGGCGTCCAACCCGGGGTAGATCGGCGAGAATAGCGCCGGGATAATGGCGAAATACTTGGCGACGTCGTTGGCGACCGAGAAGGTCGTGAGCGAGCCGCGGGTCATGAGCAGTTGCTTGCCGATACGCACGATATCGATGAGCTTGGTGGGGCTGGAGTCGAGGTCGACCATGTTGCCGGCCTCCTTGGCAGCCTGGGTTCCCGTGTTCATGGCCACGGCGACATCCGCCTGCGCCAGCGCCGGCGCGTCGTTGGTGCCGTCGCCGGTCATCGCGACCAGATGGCCCTCATGCTGGAACGCGCGGATCTTCTCGAGCTTGCCCTCGGGGGTGGCCTCGGCCAGGAAGTCGTCCACGCCCGCCTCGGCTGCGATGGCGGCGGCCGTCAGCGGATTATCACCCGTCACCATGATGGTCTTGATACCCATGCGGCGCAGGTCGGCGAACTTCTCCTTCACGCCGGACTTGATGATGTCCCTAAGGTAGACGACGCCCAGCACACGTCGGTCCTTTGCCACGACCAACGGGGTGCCGCCCACCTTCGCAATGCGTTCGACGGCCTCGTCGCACTCCTTCGAAAACACTCCTCCGGCAGCCTCCACATAAGCGCGAACGGAATCGGCCGCACCCTTGCGAATCTCGCTGTCGGCGTAGTTCACACCGGACATGCGGGTCGCCGCGGTGAAGGGGATGAACTCCATGCCCTTATCCTCGAGTGTGCGGCCGCGCAGCCCAAACTGCTCCTTGGCGAGCACGACGATGGAGCGGCCCTCGGGGGTCTCATCCGCCAGAGAGGACAGCTGCGCGGCATCGGCGAGTTCTGCCGGATCGACACCGTCGACCGGAATGAACTCAGCGGCCTGGCGGTTGCCCAAGGTGATGGTACCGGTCTTATCGAGCATGAGGATGTCGACGTCGCCGGCGGCCTCGATGGCGTGGCCGGACATGGCCAGCACGTTGGCCTCGTTCAGTCGGCTCATGCCGGCGATGCCAATGGCGGACAGCAGCGCACCAATGGTGGTGGGCGCCAGACAGACGAGCAAGGCAACGAGCGTGGTCACAGCGGTGGGATTCGCCATACCGTTGAGCCCTGCAGAGAAACTCGAGTAGCAATACAGTGCGATCGTCACGAGGATGAAGATGACGGACAGAGCAACCAGAAAGATCTCGAGCGCGACCTCGTTGGGGGTCTTCTTGCGGGCGGCGCCCTCGACCATGGCGATCATCTTATCCAGGAAGCTCTGGCCAGGCTCGCTGGTAATTTTCACCACAATCCAATCGGAAAGCACGGTAGTGCCGCCAGTGACGGCAGAACGGTCGCCGCCAGCCTCACGAACCACGGGCGCAGACTCGCCGGTGATGGCCGACTCATCAACCGAGGCGGCACCCTCGATGACATCGCCGTCTCCCGGAATCTGCTCGCCGGCGCGCACGACCACCAGATCCCCGCGTGAGAGCTCGGTACCGGGAACGACCGTGAAGCGGTCCTTATCCTCGATGGACTCGATGCGATGGGCCTCGACGTCCTTTTTCGCCGCGCGCAGGGAATCTGCCTGCGCCTTACCGCGGCCCTCGGCAAGCGCCTCGGCAAAATTTGAAAAGAGGTCGGTCAGCCAGAGAATGACGGCAATGGCGATCACATAGTACGTGGGGACGTCGGCGTCCTGTACCCCAATAATTGAGGCGATAGCCAGAATGGAGGTCATGGCGGCCGACAGCCACACCAGGAACATGACCGGGTTTTGGACCTGGACACGGGGGTCAAGCTTGGCAAATGAATCGCGCACCGCACGGCTCATCATGTCTTTTTGCATAGCCATAAATCTGCGACTCCTTTACGCAACCATCTGGAAGAATTCGGCAACGGGACCAAGCGCCAACGCCGGGAAGAAGCTCAGGGCGCCAATCAGCAGAACGACGAATACCAGCAGGAACACGAACATGGCATTGGTGGTGGAAAGCGTGCCGGCGCCCTCGGCGACCTTGCCCTTCCCGGCCAGCGAGCCCGCGATGGCGAGCGTGCCCGCAATCGGCAGGAACCGCGCGAACAGCATCTCGATACCCAGCAGCACGTTGATCCACGGGATGTTGCAGTTCATGCCGGCGAATGAGGAGCCGTTGTTGCCGCCAGCCGAAGTAAGGGTGTACAGGACCTCGGAGAAGCCATGCGCCCCGCCGTTGTTGAGTTGGTCGACAAGACCGGGCACCATGCAGGCGATAGTGGAGCTCACCAGAATGGCGAACGGGGTGGCGAGACACAGAACCACCGCCCAGCGCATCTCGGTCGGCTCGATCTTCTTGCCCAGGAACTCGGGCGTGCGGCCGACCATAAGGCCGGCGATAAATACCGTGAGGATGGCGAAGCCGATCATGCCGTACAGGCCGCAGCCCACGCCGCCGAACACCACCTCGCCCAGCGCTATCTGGAGCATCTGGACAAACCCGCCGAGCGGGGTGTAGGAGTCGTGCATGGAGTTGACCGAGCCGTTGGAAGCAGCCGTCGTGAAAGCGGACCAGGTAGAAGAGGAGGCGATGCCAAAGCGGCTCTCCTTGCCCTCCATGTTGCCGCCCGCCTGGCCATCGGTCATCTCGATGTTGACCGCGCCGCCATCTGCCAGCTGCGGCGTACCCATATGCTCGTTAACGGCGATGATGCCGGTAAAGACCACGAGCAGGATAAACATCGCCGCGAAGATGGCCTTGCCCTGCCTGGCATTCTTGACACCGATGCCGAAGGTGAAGCAGCAGGCGACCGGAATCAGCAGCAAGCTGGTCATCTCGATGATGTTGGTGAAGGCATTGGGGTTCTCATACGGATGCGCAGAGTTCGCGCCAAAGAAGCCGCCGCCGTTGGTGCCGGATTGTTTGATGGCAACCTGGCTGGCCGCAGGACCCTGGGGCAAAAACTGCTCGGTGACCACGCGGGCGCCCTCGACGACCTTGCCGTCGACCTTGACCGTGTCGCCCTCGATCTGGGCGCCGTCGATAACGCTCCAACCGCCGTCTGCATTAGGCTGGACAGCAACGGGCTCTACGAGCTCAGCCTTCTGAGCCGGCTGAAAATTGGAGATAACGCCACCGGCAGCCAGGCAGATGCCGAACACGAGGTTCAGCGGGATGAGCACATACAGGACGGTGCGGGTGAGGTCGACCCAGAAGGAACCCAGACCCTGCTCCTTGACCTGACGGAAACCGCGGATGAGCGCGAACATGACCGCAATACCGGTGCCGGCGGACAAGAAGTTTTGCACGGTGAGGCCCATGAACTGCACAAAGTAGGACAGGGTGGTCTCACCGGAATAGGATTGCCAGTTGGTGTTGGTTATGAAGGAAGCAGCCGTATTAAACGACAGGTCCCATGACACACCCGGCAGGTGCTGGGGATTGCCTGGCAAGAAAGACTGAAGCACCTGGAGTGTCACAAGAGCCACGAGGCCGATCCCCGAAAAGACCAGCACGCTCGCCAGATAGCGCCTACACCCCATCTGCTCTGCCGCGTCGATGCGAAGCAGACGATAGACGCCACGCTCCACAGGAGCAATCACAGGCGACAGGAACGTATGCTCACCATCCATGATATGGGCCATGAACCGACCGAGCGGAACGGCCAAGACGACGAGCACGGCAAAGTACAAGATGTACTGAATCGCAGCATCCATAGTTTACGAATCACTCCTCATCAGAATGTAGATGTAATAGATAAAGAGTCCAATGCAGACGACTCCGATGATGGGACTGAGGATGTCCATTTACCGCCCCTTTCACGCGCGGTCCGATGTCTCGGACGCCTGCTCTCGCAAGCGTCTGGGGACAGTAAACGCTTCTAGGGATTAAAGAGGCGTGAGGGCCGGGGCTCACGTCCTTAAGATGCCGTAAAGATGCAGGTAGAAAGCACTATTGCGGCTGCAGTGCGCCTATACTCGACCACGCGAGCATACAGTGGCGTCCTCACCGCGTATGCACGCATGGACAACGCTTCAGAAAGGCTACGCTATGCAGCGCGACGCATCGGACACTCGCGTCAATCCAGACCTCATCCTCAAGGCAATTGAGAAAGACGAGGTCGCCGATGACGCTCGAACCAGCCGGGGACACCTCAAGATTTTCTTTGGCTACGCTGCCGGCGTAGGCAAAACCTATGCGATGCTTCAAGCCGCCCACGCCGCCAAGCGGCGAGGTGTCGACGTCGTCGCGGGATACATCGAGCCGCACGAACGTCCGGCAACCGCCCATCTTGCACAAGGGCTTGAGAACGTGCCCTGTAAACTCATCGAGCACAATGGCATTGCGCTCAGCGAGTTCGACCTAGATGCGGCTATCGAACGCGCCCCTCAGCTCATCCTTGTCGACGAGCTCGCCCATACGAATGCGCCGGGGTCTCGCCACGACAAACGCTATCGAAACGTCGAGGAACTTCTACATGCGGGCATCGACGTCTATACGACCGTGAACGTTCAGCATATCGAGAGCCTAAACGACATGGTTGCATCCATCACCGGCGTTGTCGTGAGCGAACGAATCCCCGACCGTATCTTCGATGATGCCGACCAGGTCGAGCTCGTCGACATAGAGCCCGAAGACCTACTTGAGCGCCTTCGCGCCGGTCTCGTCTACCGTCCCGCACAAGCCGACCGAGCGCAACAACATTTTTTTACCGTCGAGAACCTCACCGCACTCCGAGAAATCGCGCTGCGCCGCTGCGCCGATCGCACCGGCCACCTCACAGACGCCGCACGCGTGCTGGGAAACCGTGACTACTACACCAGGGAGCGTATCTTAGTCTGCGTCTCCCCGGCGCCGACCAATCCCCGCATCGTCCGTGCCGCAGCGCGCATGGCGAAAGCGTTTCGCAGCGAGCTCGTCGCCCTGTTCGTAGAGAGCCCGCACACGCAAGCCATGAGCGATAATGAGCGCACCAAGCTTGCAGCCAATATCGCCCTAGCCGAGCAGCTCGGAGCACATATGGAAACCGTCTATGGCGACGACATCGCGTTTCAGATCTCCGAGTTCGCGCGCCTGTCGGGTATTTCGAAGATCGTCATGGGGCGCACGGGCGAGCGCAGCAGCGTCCGTCAGGCCCTCTTTGGCCGCAAATCTCTCGTAGAACAGCTCATAACATTCGCCCCGAACCTCGACATTTACATCATTCCAGACCAGTCGACTCCGCCCTCCCGGCCCAAAGGACGCCGCCGTGCACTCGCCCTGCAGCCGCCCAGCAGCCGAAACGTGCTTCGCACGCTGGCCCTCTCTCTTGTCGCCACGGCGATCGGCACGGCTTTCCGCCATCTGGGATTTGCCGATTCCAGCATCATATCCCTCTATATCCTCACGGCCCTGCTGACCGCCGTCACCACGACGGGGCGTATCTGCACGATCGTATCGAGCGTGCTCTCTGTAGTGCTTTACAACTTCTGCTTCGTCACGCCTCTGTTTTCGCTCGCCAGCTACGACCGAAGCTATCTGGTCACGTTCGGCATCATGTTCGCTACCGCTATGGTCGCCGGCGAGTTAACTGCACGCATCGCCGACAACGCCCGTACCTCCGCCGAGAACGCATTCAAAACGCGCGTACTCCTCGAAACGAACCAGCTCTTGCAGCAAGCCCATAGCGCGGAGGAGTGCGCCCGCGTCGCCATGAACCAACTCATCAAACTGCTAAAACTCGACGTGGTCTTCTACACCGCCGAACACGGCACGCTCGGCAAGGCGCTCTATGAGTCCGCTGGCACCGAAAACCGATCCGCGTCGCTGCTCACCGACTACGAGCGCGCCGTTGCAACCTGGACCTACACCAACAACAAGCGCGCGGGCGCAAGCACGCGGACCCTGCCTGAGGCGCGCTGTCTCTACCTCGCGGTTCGCACCGGCGACAAGGTATTCGGTGTCATCGGCATCGCCCTGGAGGGGCGCGAGATCGAAGCCTTCGAGCATTCGATCGTCCTATCTATCGTAGGTGAATGCGCCTTGGCGCTCGAACGCGACCGGGCGGCGCAAGAGCGCGAAGAGGCTGCGGTCTTGGCGAAAAACGAGCAGCTGCGCGCCAACCTTTTGCGCTCCATCGGCCACGATTTGAGAACACCCCTCACGGCTATATCCGGATCTGCGGCAATCCTTCGGAAGAGCGACGAAAAGCTCAGCCTCGAACAACGCTGCGATCTTGCCGATGCCATCTACGACGACTCCCTCTGGCTTATCGATACCGTGGAGAACCTCCTCGCCATCACACGCGTCGAGGACGGCACCATTCGCCTCAACTTCACATCCGAGCTCATCGACGAGGTCATCGAGGCCGCCCTCAGCCATGTCGCCCAAGCATCGCATGGACATACCGTCACCATCGAGCACACTGACGACATCCTGCTGGTGCGCATCGACGTCCATCTCATCATGCAGGTGCTTACGAATCTCATCATGAACGCCTTCAAATACACGCCCGAGGACTCGACTGTCACCATCAGCGCACGTCGCGAGGGTGCGTTCGTCGTCGTGGACGTCGCAGACGATGGGCCGGGTGTGGCAGACTGCGACAAGCCTCATATCTTTGAGCGTTTCTTCACCTCAAGCAATACGCAGCCCGTGGATTCGCGTCGAAGCATCGGCCTTGGGCTGTCGCTCTGCCGCTCCATCGTGGAGGCGCATGGCGGCGTCATCGAAGTTCGCGACAACCACCCCCATGGGGCCGTCTTCCGTTTTACCCTGCCCGCCGAGGAGATCGAGATTCATGAATAATGCCGCTAAGTCACGCATCCTCCTGGTCGAAGATGACCTGACCGTTCAAAACCTCGTTTCGACCGCGCTTGACCTCCACGGCTATGTCGTGAGCAAGGTTTGCAACGGCCAGGCCGCCATCATGGATGCGGTGTCGCACGGCCCCAGCCTCATCATGCTCGACCTCGGCCTTCCCGACATTGACGGTATCGAGGTCATCACGAAAATCCGAAGCTGGTCGGCAGTCCCCATTATCGTCATTTCGGCGCGCACCGAAGATTCCGACAAGATTGCAGCACTTGACGCAGGGGCAGACGACTACCTCACCAAGCCCTTTTCTGTGGATGAGTTGCTCGCGCGCGTCCGTGCGAATTTGAGGCGCTCCTCGATGACGTCGAGCGAGTCGACAGAAGCGAGCACGTTCGACAACGGTCCGCTGCATATCGACTACGCCGCGGGATACGCGACGAAAGACGGACGCGAGCTCTCGCTCACCCCAACCGAGTACAAATTGCTCGTCCTTCTGGCGAAAAACGTCGACAAGGTGCTCACCCACACCTTCATCACCCGCGAGATATGGGGCACGAGCTGGGACAGCGATCTGGCGAGCCTGCGCGTGTTCATGCGCACCCTGCGTAAGAAGATCGAGGCAGACCCCTCTCACCCCAAGATGATTCAGACGCACATGGGCGTCGGGTACCGCATGCAGCGTCTCTAGCCCACTCCACAAAAAGTTGCGGTGGAATACGGAGTAGATAAGGCCTTTGACAGCCAAAACAGTCCGTATTTCACCGCAGCTGATGGGCGGGATGGAGTTAGAGGCCCAGGTAGGCAATCATACCTTCGACGGCGAGTTTGGCACCAGCTATGGCGTGGACCACGGTGAGCGGGCCGTTGACCACGTCGCCGGCGGCAAAGACGCCAGGCACGGTGGTCATGCCATGCTCGTCGACCGAAAGCAGGCCGCGATGGTCGGTCTCCAGACCGCCCGTTGTAAGCACGAGCTTGTCCTTGGGCACCTGAGACGCCGCAATCACAACCGTGTCGGCGGACACGTGGTCGAGCTCTTCCTCGTAGCCCACCACATTGTTGTCCTCGTCAAAGATAGCCGTCTCGAACACCGGACCGTTATCATCGATGGCGCAGATCGCCTTGCCGCACACAATCTCGGCACCGTCAAGCTCGGTCAACTCGACCTCGTCGTCAATCGCAGAGATGTGGCGCGAACGGGCATACACAGTGACCTTGCGGGCACCCGAGCGCAGGGCCGTGCGGGCAACATCCATGGCCACATTGCCGGCGCCGATAACCGCCACGTTCTGCCCGATTGCCACGCTCGTGGGATCGACCAGATAATCGATACCAAACAGCACGTTGCCGCGCGACTCGCCGGGAATACCCAGCTTTCGAGCTCGCCAGGTACCAGTACCGACAAAGACCGCATCGTAGCCGTCGCGCAGCAGGTCGTCGATATGCAGCGCGCCGCCGATGGTGGTCGACGGACGCACGCGCACGCCGAGCGAGCACATCACGTGGCGGTACTTTTGCACGAGCGAGCGCGGCAGACGGAACTCGGGGATACCGTACTCCAGCACACCGCCAATCTCGGGGCGCTGCTCAAATACCGTGACGGCACAGCCCAGCTGGGCCATCTTAATGGCCACGGTAATACCAGCGGGACCGGAACCGACCACGGCAATCTGTTTACCGCACGACGGTGCGGGCGTCCACTCCTTACGATCCAAATACGCTGTCGAGATATAGTTCTCGATGCTCGAGAAATGCACGGGTGTGCCCTTGCGGCCCTGGATGCAAGCACCCTCGCACTGGCCCGAATGGTTGCACACCATGGAGCAGACCGCGCTCATGGGATTGTTCTGGAACAGCAGCTCGCCCGCCTCTTGCAGACGGCGCTGCTTAAAGAGGTCGATAACCTGCGGAATGGGCGTCTGCACCGGACAGCCCTTTATTTGACAGAACGCCTTTTTGCAGCCCAGACAGCGATTTGCTTCCTCAACGATGTGGATAGCCACGCAATTCCCCTCTATCGACCTGGACGAAATCGGCTTCTTAAACCAATTTGCCCGAATTTATAACCATAGATACGTCAACAGTGCGGAAAAGGGCACCGAAAAGCATCTCACAAACGCGCAGTAGCAACCCTTCCCTCGCACGGAGCCACTGTGCAGCCCCGTCATCGAGATCAAAAGATTCGCCACCCCTACGAATGGCGAATCTCTCTACAGGCAGACGCCGTCTTTCCAGATACTGATCTCGTGGCAACCGCGGCGCTCGGCACTCGTTAGCTTACCGCTCGCTGTATCCAGTACCAGCTGATATAGGTCTCCGGCGGCCTCATCGAGCGTGCACTCGCCCGTAGCCACCACGCCGGCGTTAAAGTCCATCCAGTTGGCCTTGTGGTCGCACAGACGCTGATTGGTGAACACCTTGAGGGTGGGCGCCGGTGCACCAAACGGCGTGCCGCGTCCAGTCGAGAACAGAATCACGTGGCAGCCAGCAGCCGTCAACGCCGTGGTGGATACCATGTCGTTGCCCGGGCCGCACAGCATGTTCAGGCCATGCTTGGTGACCTGACCGGCATACGGCAGTACGTCGACGATGGGTGCAGAGCCACCCTTTTGCACGCAGCCGCAACTCTTGTCCTCAAGCGTGGTGATGCCACCGTCCTTGTTACCGGGACTCGGGTTCTCGTAGACCACCTCGCCATGGCTAATAAAGTAATCCTTAAAACCGTTAAGCATGTCAGAGGCGGCGTCAAAGACCTGCTCGTTCTCGCAGCGATCGAGCAGGATGCTCTCCGCGCCAAACATCTCGGGCACTTCGGTGAGCACCGACGTGCCACCGCGGGCGACGACCATATCGCTCACGCGACCGATCGTAGGGTTGGCGGTAATACCCGAAAGACCGTCGGAGCCGCCGCACTTAAGACCAATAACCAGCTCGGAGGCCGGAATGGGCTCACGCTTGGCCTGCTTGGCAAGATCTGCCAGCTCGGACAGAATCTTGTGGCCCTCGATCTGCTCGTCGGCCACATCCTGGCAGGTGAGAAAACGAACGCGCTCGTGATCGAAGTCACCGAGCTCGTCGAGCACCTGCTGATGCGTGCAGTTCTCGCAACCGAGCGACAAGAACAGCACGCCCGCAGCGTTTGCGTGACGCGACAGTGCCACCAGCAGACGACGGGTCTGGGCATGGTCGGCGCCGGTCTGTGAGCAACCGAACGGATGCGGGAAGTAATAAACGCCCTCCAACGAGCCCTCGACCAGGTCCTGAGCCTGCTCGCACATGGCACGAGCGACTTCGTTGACGCAACCGACGGTGGGAATGATCCACAGCTCATTGCGCGTGGCGGCACGACCGTCGGCACGGCGGAAGCCCATAAAGGTCTCGGCCTCGACCGGCTCAACGACCGGATGTGTCGGATTGTAGGCGTACTCGACCTCACCCGAGAGGTTGGTCTTCACGTTGTGCGTGTGCAGCCACTGGCCGGGCTGAATGTCCTTCGTCACGTGACCGATGGGAAGACCGTACTTGACGACATCCTCACCGGCTGCAATGGCGCGCACGGCCATCTTGTGGCCCTGCGGGATATCCTCCGCGGCAACGACCTCGCCCACGCCGGGAACCTCGACGGCAGCACCCTTGGCGAGCGGCGACAGCGCAACGATGACGTTGTCAGCCGGATTGATCTGGATAGTGTTCATTACAAAGAGTCCTAACCCTACAGGTTGAGCAGAAGTCGAGTGACGCCCGCCAGTTACCCGGCGGGCGTACAGAAGGATTTAGGCCTGAGCGTTCGCGAACGCCTGCTTGACGCCCTCGGAGCGCACGACGGCGAGAGCGTTGACGACAAACTCCTCCAGGCCGGCTATCTGCGTAAGATCCTCGCCCCACATTTGCTCGTTGGTGAGCACATCGTGCACCAGCTCGGCGTCGTCGGCGCCGGCGCGGGCAGCATAGAAGTCGAGCACGAAGGCGTCGTCCTGAGCGGTGTACTCGGTGCCGTCAGAGCGACGCAGGTGCAGGCCGTCGCCCTCGCGGGACACGAGCTCCTGCGTGTAGAAGGAGATGAGCGTGGCCAGGCTCGTCGCCAGGCACTTGGGCAGGTTGCCGGTCTCGGCAACGTAGTCCTTGAGCGTAGGCAGGTCGCGGGCACGCCACTTAGCCGTGGAGTTGAGGCAGATGGAGAGCAGCGCGTGGTCGATAAACGGATTGTCGAAGCGGTTCTCGACGGCGGCGGCAAAGGCCTTGCAATCCTCGGCATCCAGGTCGGTGGCGAGCGTCGGGATGACCTCGTCGTAGAGCATGGTGTTCATGAAGCCGCGGACGATCTCGTCGTGCATGCAATCGCGCACGATATCAAAGCCGGCAACCCAGGAACCCGGGACAAAGGCGGTGTGGGCGCCGTTGAGGATGCGGACCTTGCGTTTCTTGTACGGGGTGACATCGAGGGTCACAAAGACACCCGGCAGACCGGCCTTCACGAAGGGCAGACGCTCCTTGAGCGATTCGTCACCCTGGATGCCCCACATCTGGAAGGGCTCACGCACGGCCAAGAACGGATCTTCATAGCCCAAGCGCTCGGCCACGGTAGCGGCCTCCTTGGGATCGCGGATGCGACCCGGAACGATGGTGTCGACGAGCGTGGTGCAGACGGTGCAGTCGTTGGCCATCCACTGCGAAAACTCGTCCTCCCAGCCCCAGTCGCTCACGTACTGGTTCATGATGCGCAGCAGCTCCTCGCCGTTATGGTCGATGAGCTCGCAGGCGAGCACGATGACGCCCTGCTTGCCGGCAGCCCAGCGGGCATGGAGCACCTGGGCAAGCTTGGCTGGGAAGCTCGCGGGGGGCATGTCGTCGGCCTTGCAGGACGGATCGTAGGCGATACCGGCCTCGGTGGTGTTGGAGACGATAATCTCCAGGTCGTCGGAAACGGCGACCTCCATCATGGCACGGTAGTCAGCCTCGCGATACGGATTGAGGCAACGGCTGCAGGCGCTGATCACGCGGGAATCGTCAACCGTGTCACCGTTCTCCTTGCCGCGCACTAGTACGGTGTACAGGCCATCCTGGGCATTGATACCATCGGCGAAATCGAAGGCGCCGCTGATGGGCTGCACCATGACGACCTTGCCGTTCCAACCGGTGGCCTCGTTGCCCATATCGAAGAAACGATCGACGAAGGCGCGCAGGAAATTGCCCTCGCCAAACTGCAGGACCTTCTCGGGGGCGTCCTTGGGCAGCACGTAGCCCTCGTAGCCGATCTTCTCGAGCGTCTCGTAGCTGATGTTATTCATAGAGGTTTTCCTCTCAACTCAAGTCCCGGTACGGCATCGCCGCACCGGGTTGCATTCATGATTGTTTAAACAGCGGGACTATTTATCGATCGTCTCGATAGTGCTCTCGCCGATCTTGCCGCGCTCCCAGCGACCATTCGACAGGTCGTTGGAAATGGAATTGAACTTCTTCTCGGTAATGTCGTAGAGAGCGAAGATGATCAAGGCTGCCACCAGAAGGGCGCAAGCGGGATAAATCGTCAGAGCGCCCTTGATGCCAAGCAGCGTGGCGGCCGTCTGGGGCTTATTTGCCACATATCCGGTAAGAGCAAGGATGCCGCCGGAAATGATCGCGGCAAGGGATTGCGCAAGCTTACGAGAAAAGTTGAACGCGGCGTAGGTCGTACCCTCCTTGCGGATTCCCGTGTGCCATTCACCGTAATCAATAACATCGGAAACCAAGTTCCAGGTGATACCGTTGGGGATGGCAAGCGCGACGTAGCCGATGGTGACGAAGATGATGAACGTCACGGTATTGGTCGGCAGGATGAAGTTGAGGCCGTTTGCCACAGCACCGACGATAAAGCAGGCAACGCACGTGCGCTTCTTGCCAAAATGCTTGACGAGCGTCGGGATGGCGAGAATGGCGACAACCGACGTTCCGATCATGATGCCGTTGACAATGGGCTGCAACGCGATGTTACCCAGGTTGTACTGGCAGAAATACACCATCATGGTGTTGTTGGTGTTCATGGCCGAGATGGTAAACAGCGTAAGCAGGATAACTGCTCCCAGGTTCTTGTTGGTGAAAACGACCTTGAAATACGTGCTGAATGCGCTCGACTTCTTGCCGGCCTTTCCCGCAGCCTTCTCCTCGGCCTGTCGATCGATACGGATATGCTCGCGCGTTCCCAAAAAGCAGATGGCGAATCCGGCGATGCCGCACAGTCCCATGACGACAGCTGCAATCGTATAGCCGTGCGGATTGCCGTCGAGCGTGTCGCCACCCGCAAAGAACAGGACCAATGGGATGAACGCTACGCCCGTGATGAGCTGTGCGCAAAGCGAACCGGCCTGGCGCGTTGACGCCATGTGCGCGCGGTCATCGACGTCACGCGTCATTACCGTGGCCAGAGATCCGTATGGCACGTTGGTGAAGCTGTATACGACGCCCCAGATCATGTAAGTTATCAGCGCATAAGCAATTTTACCTGCCATGGGAATATCGGGCGCAGTGAAGGTCACCACGGTTAGAACGGCAAGGATCACGGCCGAAACCATCATGACCGGACGAAACCGACCGTGCTTGCCAATCTTCTTTCTACCGTCGACGAATGCACCGGCAATCGGGTCCATGAACGCATCGAAAATCTTGGTGACGGCGAAAATCAGGCTCACTACGCCCGGCGAAATCAGACAGATGTCAGTGTAGAACTTGGTCAGATAGGCTTGACCAAGATCGAACATGAATCCATTGCCCAAATCGCCAAAGCCATAGCAGATTTTCTCACGCCAGCTCAGCTTGATATCCTGCGAGCTCTGCATAGATCTCGAATCCGCCTGAGCAGACACGATCTGCTCGTTTTTCTGTTGCCCTGTTCCCATATGGTCCCTCCCCTTTGCAACCGATTTCACCAATCGGAGCACATACAGATCTATGCCTCGACGGTGCCCAGATCGAAGCCAAAATAGCGAACGGAATTGTTGTAGCTGATATCGCGCACGATGGTGCCCAGCAGCTCCATGTCGGCCGGATACTTGCCCTGCTCAACCCACTCGCCGATCACGCTGCACAGCACGCGACGGAAATACTCGTGGCGCGGATAGGACAGGAAGGAGCGGGAGTCGGTGAGCATGCCCACAAAGTTGCCCAGGACGCCCTCGTTGGCCAGAGCCGTGAGCTGCTCGCGCATACCGACCTCGTTGTCGTTGAACCACCAGGCGGAACCGTTCTGGATCTTACCGGCAGTCGGAGCCTCCTGGAAACAGCCCATCACGGTATCGATCATGGTGTTGTCGATGGGATTCAAGCTGTACAGGATGGTCTTGGGCAAGCCGCAGGTCTCCTGGATGGAGTTGAGGAAATCGGCGAGCTGGTCGGACGGCGTGTAGTTGGAGATGCAGTCATAACCGGTATCGGGGCCGAGCTTGGCAAACATGGCGCGGTTGTTGTCGCGCTTGCAGCCAAAGTGCAGTTGCATGGCCCAGCCCAGGCGGACATACTCGCCGGCGACAAACTGCATAAAGGCGGTCTTGTACTTGAGGACCTCTTCCTCGGTGAGCGGCTCGGCAGCCAGGCCCTTGGCAAAGATGGCCTCAATCTCATCGGCGGTAGCCGGGACATACATAACGTAGTCGAGTGCGTGGTCGGAGGCGCGGCAGCCCAGCTCGTGGGCAACATCGTAGCGCTTGGAGATGGCAGCCTTCATGCCCTCAAAGTCGCTGACCTCAATGCCGGCAACCTCGGAAAGGTGCTTGCAGTAGTCGGCGAACTCCTGGCCGCGCTCGATGCGCAGAGCGGCGTCGGGGCGCATGGCGGGAACGACCTGAACGTCAAAACTGTCATCGGCGGCAATCTTCTTGTGCCACTCAAAGCTGTCGGCGGGGTCGTCGGTAGTGCAGATCATGCGGACGTTGGACTGCTTGATCAGGTTGCGGCAGGTAAAGCTGGCCTCGGCGAGCTTGGCGTTGGCAAGGTCCCAGACCTCCTGGGCAGTCTTGCCATTGAGGACGCCCTCGTAGCCAAAGTAGCGCTTAAGCTCCAGGTGGCTCCACTCAAAGACGGGGTTGCCAACGCAGCGACCCAGGGTCTCGGCCCACTTTTGGAACTTCTCGCGAGCAGGGGCGTCGCCAGTGATAAAACGCTCGTCGACGCCGTTGGCACGCATCAGGCGCCACTTGTAGTGGTCGCCGCCCAGCCAAACCTCGGTGATGTTCTCGAAACGCTTGTCCTCCCAAATCTCCTTGGGAGAAATGTGGCAGTGATAGTCGACGATGGGCATGTCCTCGGCAAAGTTGTGGAACAGCTCCTCGCCGGTCTTAGTGCTCAGCAGGAAATCCTGATCGTCCATAAAGTTTTTCATCAAACAGCCCCTTTGCTGGCAAGGCGGGCGCACAATACGCTCGTCATCCTCTAGGTGAACGTTCACCATCTTAGTGCAAAATGCGTTACAAGGTGAACGTTCACCTAACCATCATGGGGCGAACGGTAGGTTTTGACCGCTTAACGGTTGCCGAGCCATGGACCCTGCGTTGGATCGGCACAAAGAAAGGCCACTGACGGCAGATTCGCCATCAGCGGCCTTCGAAACAATTTTTCAATCCCCAGCCAAAAAGTACGCGGCAAGTAGGGAACTCCCTAAACGCATTAGATTCCGGCGAGCTCGCAGTAACGATCGACGTTGCTGGCAAACACCATCTCAACAGCCCCCTTTTGCACAGGCTCCGCCGGCGTCTTTCCCCACAGCAGGTAATCGCCTAAGGTCTTGGCGCCACGATATGCCAGACTCACCGGGTCCTTGTAGACGATGTTGGTAAAGATGCCCCGACGCAAAGCCAGCGCACTTTCTGGGAACAGGTCGTTGCCAATCACCATTACTTCGCCGGCCTTGTTAGCCGAGACAAGCGCATCGGCAATCAGCTCAGAGCCCACGGCGAACACGCTGCAGATCAACTCGGGGGCTTCCGATGACTTTAGACGCTGGTTGAGCTCGTGCTCGAGCTGCTTGACCTGGGCATGAGCACCGGTCAGATCCTCGACCTGCCAGGGAACATTGTGCTCGCGAAGGTAATTGTGGAAGGCGCGAGCGGTCAAATAGTGCGAGTCGGTATAGGGGTCGCCCGCCAATAAAAGCACGCGGGTATCGGTCCCAGAAGCGTGAACCAGGTTGGCTGCCTGCTCGGCCATCAGGCTACCCGCCGTGGAGTAGTCGGCCAAACTAGCGCCCAGACGATCGAGGTGAGGGCGGTCGCCGTCAACGAGCTCAATCGTCACGCCTGCCTCGGCGATCTGCCCCAAAAGCTCAGTCGCACGATCGTCGCCCGGCGCATAGGCGAGCAAGCCATCAATCTTCTCGCCCACCTGCAGACGCTCGTCGATTTGCTCGAGTGCATCAGCGTAGCCGCCCACGCCAAATTCAACGCGTTCAACGGTAATGCCCTGGTCGATGACCTCTTGCTCAAAGCGATTGCAGCCTTCCCACAGGTAACGGAAAAAGTACGCTCCCTCGCGCGATGCGCGGGGCAGGCAAAACACCAGGTTGATATCCTTGCGGCGCAGGCTCGAGGCACTCGTATTGCGATGGTAACCCATGGCCTCGGCCTTAGCATTCACCTTGGAGCGCACGGATTCGCTCACGCCGGCCTTACCCGTCAGGGCCTTGTGCACGGTATTGATGGAAACGCCAAGCTCGGCGGCTATGTCCTTCATGGTTACGCGAGCGCTCATGGGGATACTCCGTTATAGATAAGTTGCCAATTAACAGTACAGGTAACGATACCCCAAAATCACTCTACAACTCGCCGCGCTCTCCCTCAAATGCGCAAAGCGCCCCGCGAATGGATGCTCGCGAGGCGCTTGGATATCTGGACCTTATTTGATACCGCGGCCCAAGTCTTCGGCGATTTTGTCTACGCCCTTAAGTGCGGCGCACGTCTTTTTGTTGGAGCAATGCCCCGTGCAAACGCCACCCTGAGCGCAGTCGGCGCAGGTGCCCTTGCGGTAGACGCGCACGCATACCGCGACAAACGCAACGCCGATAACAGCCAGTACAACAATATCGATAGGTGCCATAGCAAGCCTCCTCTAGTTAACCATCACTTACTTTACCCCATTCTCCACCTACCAAAAAGGGACAGGTTTATTTTGGTCGGTTTTATCTGCGGAAACGCCACATCTTAACTTCTGGGGCAAAGTAATCTGTCTCCCATGCACAAAAAGCCCGGGGTCGCTGGGACACCCGGGCTCGTGAAAAGGGGTTAATCCTTATTCGGACTTAAGCGGAAACTGCGGCGGAAGCAGTGTTGGTCTCGTCCTCGTCGGTCCATGCATGCTTTGGCATGGGACGGAAGATCTGGAAGAGCATCGCAGCCAGCAGCACGATGGCCACAATCGTCCAGATACCAAACTGCCCAAGGACAAGCAGGTTGTAGAACTGGTTGATGAACAGGCCGATCACCCAAGCAAAGGCGCACTCGTAGCCGAGGGCAATCGCGGTCCACTTGCCGGAGTCCATCTGGTTGCGGATGGTACCCATAGCGGCAAAGCACGGAGCGCACAGCAGGTTGAAAGCGCCAAAGGCAACGCAAGCGCCCATGGTCGGGAACATGCCGGCAAACGCAGTCCACAGGCTCGGATCGGTCTCGGCGGCATCGGCAACGGACAGCAGCGAGCCGGCGGTGGCGACGACGTTCTCCTTGGCGACAAGACCCGAGACGGACAGTGCTGTTGCCTGCCAGGTGCTAAAGCCGAGCGGGGCGAAGATCCAAGCGACCAGGTTGCCGAGCATGGCAAGCACGGAGTAGTCCATGAACTCCTCGGGGATGCCGTCCATCGCAGGCAGGAAGCCAAAGGAACCGTTGTAGCTACCAAAGTTGGACAGGAACCAAACCACGACAGTGGAGGCAAAGATGACCGTGCCGGCCTTCTTGATAAAGGCCCAGCAGCGCTC
>DBFDDV010000140.1:0-6369 GCA_048302525.1 Collinsella sp.
CTCTCCGGCTCGTGCGGAACTCGCGATCGACCTTATGCCCCGCCCTCGGGACTAAGGATACATGGTTGGGGTTGCTAGATGGCAAAATTCATTAGCTAGGGACGCAGCGTAGGCTCATATCGAAGCATCTTCACCACCGGATTAATAAAAAAGGAGTACCGGTTGGGGCCGGTACTTCTTTTGGTGCGTTGTTATTTGGCTGTAGCTTTTCGAGTTAGCTTACAGGCCGCAGGCTGCTTTGAGTTCTTCGACTCGGTCGGTCTTCTCCCAGGTGAAGTCGGCGTCTTCTCGGCCAAAGTGACCGTAGGCTGCCGTCTTTTCGTAGATGGGGCGACGCAGATCTAGGTCGCGGATGATTGCGCCCGGGCGCAGGTCGAAGGTCTTCTCTACGGCCTCGACGATCTTGTCCTCGGCAACATTCGCGGTACCGAAGGTGTCGACCATGATTGAGAGGGGCTTGGAAACGCCGATGGCGTAGGCAAGTTCGACTTCGCAGCGGTCGGCAAGGCCGGCGGCGACCACGTTCTTGGCGACCCAGCGCGCGGCATACGCGGCGGAGCGGTCAACCTTGGTGCAGTCCTTGCCGCTAAAGGCACCGCCGCCGTGACGGCCGTAGCCGCCGTAGGTGTCGACGATGATCTTGCGGCCGGTGAGGCCCGTGTCGCCCATGGGGCCGCCCACGACAAAGCGACCGGTGGGGTTCACGTAGATGTCTGCGTTGTCCCACGGCATGTTCTCGGCGTCCATGACCGGGGTGATGACGTGCTCGATGAGGTCGGCCTTGATCTTGCCCATGTCCTCGATCTCGGCGGCGTGCTGCGTGGAGATGACGATGGTCGTTACCTCGACGGGCTTGCCGTCTTCGTAGCGCACGGTGACCTGGGTCTTGCCGTCGGGACGCAGATAGGCGAGGGTACCGTCGTGACGCACGGCGGCCAGGCGCTCAGCCAGACGGCTTGCCAGGTAGTGCGGCATGGGCATGAGGGTCTTGGTCTCGTTGGAGGCATAACCGAACATCATGCCCTGGTCGCCGGCACCGATCAGGTCGATCGGGTCGGTGGTAGCGCCGGTCTGGGTCTCGAAGGACTCGTCGACGCCCTGGGCGATATCGGGCGACTGCTCGTGGATGAGGCTCATAACGCCGCAGGTGTCGCAGTCAAAACCGAATTTGGCACGGTTGTAGCCAATGCGGCGGATAACGCCGCGGGCGATTTCCTGCACGTCGACGTAGGCCTGGGTGCGGATCTCGCCGGCGACGATGACGGTGCCGGTGGTCACGAGGGCCTCGCAAGCGCAGCGGACGTTCTCCACGTTGGCAGGCACGCCGTTGGGGGCGATGTAGCCCTGCTCCTGGAGCTCTATTTCTTTGGCGAGGATTGCGTCGAGGACGGCGTCGCTGATCTGGTCAGCGATCTTATCGGGATGACCTTCGGTCACCGACTCCGACGTAAATACGAAGGACCCGTGTTGGGGTGGGATGGAACGAAGTTCTTCTGACATGATTGTCCTTTCAAAAACGTGTCCCGGCGACCGTTACCATTCCGCCGGGCTCTCTATGCAAGGGCTCATCATAGCGCGTAAATCAAACATTCACACCCTTTCCGCACCTACTCATTGGGGACAGACTTAAATGACCAGCCTTACCTAAGTGCCGACAGGTTGTCCAATGACTGGTCATTTAAGTCTGTCCCCAATGAGTAGGTCGGTGCCCTTTGTGCGGAGGTTGCTTTGATGCTTTATACTGGTGCGGTTAGACATCCATCCTGCAATCGAGGAGATTTCCATGGCATCAGACGTTCGCGTCCGCTTTGCACCCTCACCGACGGGCAAGCTGCACATCGGCGGCGCCCGCACCGCTATCTATAACTGGGCTTTCGCCCGCGCAAACGGCGGCACGTTCATCCTGCGCATCGACGACACCGATCCCACCCGCTCCACCGACGAAAACACGCAGATCATCCTGCGCGCCATGCGTTGGCTGGGCCTGGACTGGGACGAGGGTCCCGAGGTGGGCGGCGATTTTGGCCCCTACGCCCAGACCGAGCGCCTGGACCTGTACAAGCAGGCCGCCCAGAAGCTTTGGGACGAGGGCAAGGCCTATCCCTGCTTCTGCACCAAGGAGCAGCTCGACGCCGACCGCAAGGCCGCGCAGGAGCGCAAGGACCCCTTCCAGGGTTATCAGCGCCGTTGCCGCGATCTTGATCCCGAGGAGGCCCGCCGCCGCATCGAGGCCGGCGAGTCCTACGTCCTGCGCATCAAGGTGCCCGAGGACCGCGGCGATGTCGTCATCCACGACGCCGTTCACGGCGAGGTGACCTTCGACGCCAAGGAGCTCGACGACTTTGTCATCTTCCGCTCCGATGGCACGCCCACGTACAACTTCGCGACCGTCGTCGACGACGCCATGATGAAGATCACCCATGTCATCCGTGGCGACGACCATCTGTCCAACACCCCGCGTCAGGTCATGGTGTACGAGGCCCTCGGCGCTCCCGTGCCCACGTTCGCCCACATCTCCATGATCCTGGGCGCCGACGGCAAAAAGCTCTCCAAGCGCCACGGCGCCACCTCCGTGGAGGAGTACCGCGACGCCGGCTACCTGTCCGACGCCTTCGTCAACTACTTGGCGCTGCTCGGCTGGTCGCTCGACGGCGAGACCACGATCATCCCGCGCGATGTTCTGGCCAGCAAGTTCTCGCTCGACCGCATCTCCAAGAACCCTGCGACCTTCGATCCCAAAAAGCTCGATTGGGTTAACGCTGAGTACATCAACGGTATGTCCGACGCCCAGTTTGCCGATGAGATCATGGTCCCCGAGCTGCACGAGGCGGGTCTCATCGAGGGTAATGTCGAGTACGGCGAGGACTGGATCGACGCGCTTGCCGCTATCGTCAAGCCGCGCACCAAGATGCCGGCCGACGCCGTGACCGTCGCCGCTCCCATCTTCGCTACGGCCGAGACGCTCGAGTATGATGAGAAGTCCGTTAACAAGGGCCTGGCCAAGGAAGGCATGGGCGCCATTCTGGACGCCGCCAAGGCCGCGCTCGAGGGTGTTACCGAGTGGACGGCCGCGAACATCGACGCTGCGCTTGAGCCGCTGCCCGAGCAGATGGACCTTAAGAAGCGCGTGGTGTTCCAAGCTGTGCGCGTCGCCGTATGCGGCAACATGGTGAGCCCTCCGCTGGGTGAGACCATGGCGCTCGTCGGTCGCGACGACTGCCTGGCGCGCATCGATCGCGCCCGCACAATGGCGCTGTAATCGCTGCGCAAACGTATGTATCCGAGCCCCGTTCACTCAGAGCGGGGCTCTTGTTTCTGTAGACGTATGGGATGGGAGGTACAGGGGCCATGGTCGAACAACTGTCGCTGTTTGGTTCGCCGCAACCGGAGGAGGCTCCGGTGAAGTCTGTGCCTGCCGCTGCCTCGGCTCAGCCTAAGCCTGCACCCGAGCCCGTCACCGCCTATGCGAGCGTGGTCCTCGACATCCCGACGCGTGCGCTGTCTGAGCCGTTTGCTTATGGCATTCCCCGGTCCTTTGCCAACGAGGCGCAGATCGGATCCACGGTCCTGGTCCACTTTGGTAACCGTGCGGCCGCGGGCTATATTGTCGACATTGCGCCTGAGCTGGGCGACCTACAAGGCAACATCGCCCTCGACCCCGCACGCATCAAGCCCATCGAGGCTATCCTCAGCAAACCGCTCTTTACTGTCGAGGCTGCCCGTATCGCACGCTGGATGAGCCGCGAGTATGTCGCGACGCTTTCCGAGTGCCTGCGTTTGTTCTTGCCCCCGGGTGGAAGTCCGCGCGTGGTCAAGGGCGATGACGGCGTGTGGACGGTTGAGCGCCCCGCCGTCAAGCCTATCCAAAATCGCTGGGTCATGCTCACGCCCGAGGGTTTCGACTACACGCCGCCCAAGACCGCTGTTCGCCAGCGTCAGCTCATCGAGGCGCTCCAATGCGGCCCGGTCACGACGCGCGATCTCAACCTGCTCTATAACAGCATGTCGGCTACCATCAAGGCGCTCGAAAAGCGCGGCGTCGTGGTGGTGGAGGAGCGTCGCGCCTGGCGTGGCTGCAGCGAGCAGACCACGCTATCCTCGGCAAGCGGCAAGGCACCAGTCGCGCTCACGAACGGCCAGCAGCAGGCGCTCGCGCAGATTGAGCGCGCCCGTCTGGACGCTCATGGCGACGTGGTGCTGGTCGACGGCGTCACTGGCTCCGGCAAAACCGAGGTCTACCTCTCGGCGATTGAGCGCGTGCTGGCGGCCGGCCGTTCGGCCTGCGTGCTCGTTCCCGAGATCTCGCTGACGGCCCAGACCGTCGGCCGCTTTCGCTCGCGCTTTGGCGAGACGGTTGCCGTGTTCCATTCGCGCCTTTCGGCCGGCGAGCGTCTGGACCAGTGGGATATGGTCGCCAGCGGTGCGGCCCGCGTGGTTGTCGGCGCCCGCTCGGCGCTCTTTTGCCCGCTCAGCGACTTGGGCCTCATCATCATCGACGAGGAGCACGAGACCAGTTACAAGCAGGGTTCCAGCCCGCGCTACCATGCGCGTGAAGTGGCGGCCGAGATGGCGCGGCGCTACCGCTGCCCGCTCGTGTTGGGCTCCGCCACGCCCTCGGCCGAGGCCCTCGACCGCTGCCGCCGTGGCACGTATAACGGTGCCACCTGGACGCGCGTCGAGATGCCCGAGCGCCCGGGACACGCCGTGCTGCCGACAGTCCGCATTGCCGACCTGCGCCGCGAGTTCTCGCACGGCAGCCGCTCTATGTTCTCAAAACCCTTGATGGAAGGTCTGGAGCGTGTGGTCGAGCGCCGCGAGAAGGCCGTGCTTCTGCATAACCGCCGTGGCTTTGCGCCGTTCCTGATGTGCCGCGAGTGCGGCTGCGTGCCCACCTGCAACCACTGCTCCACCGCGCTTACGTATCACGAGCGCACGCACACGCTGCAGTGTCATACATGCGGTTCTTCTTGGCGCGTGCAGCCCTATCCGGCCCCCACGAGTCGCTGTCCCAAATGTGGCAGTCGCTACCTGGCAAAAATGGGCCTGGGCACGCAGCAGATTGAGGACGCGCTGCACCAGATGCTGCCCGAGGACGTCGCCATCATTCGCATGGACGCCGATTCCACGCGTGGCAAGGACGCGCATAAAAAGCTGCTCGAGCAGTTCGATGCGGCCGATTGCGCGGTGCTGCTGGGTACCCAGATGATCGCCAAGGGCCTCGACTTTCCCGAGGTCACGCTCGTGGGCGTGGTCAATGCCGACTTTGCGTTAAAGCTGCCCGATTTTAGAGCGGGGGAGCGTGCCTACGATTTGCTGGAGCAGGTCGCGGGCCGCGCCGGTCGCGGCGATCGCCCCGGTGAGGTCATCATCCAGACCTATCTGCCCGAGGACCCGGTCATTCGCGCCGTCGCCGAGCACGACCGTTCGATCTTTACCGACTACGACCTGGACCAGCGTCGCGACGCGCTGTATCCGCCGTTTGTTCGCCTGGTCAACATCTTGGTGTGGTCGGCGAACCGAGACGAAGCGCAAGACTACATCGGTCGCATCGCGAAACTCCTCAAGCGCCGCTGGCATGTCGCCGCTCCCGACTTTTTGAGGGCGGGGAGTGCTGCGCCGCAGGTGCTGGGCCCTGCTTCGTGTGTAATCGAGAGAGCAAAGGACCGTTATCGCTTCCACCTGCTTGTGAAGTCGCCCGTGGGGTACCATGTCTCTGATGATATCGATGCCTGCCTCAAAGAGGTGGGTTCCGTGCGTGGCGTGAGCGTGAGTGTTGACGTCGACGCCTATGATTTGATGTAACAACCCGAAAGGATGGCCATGGAAGCCAACGGAATCGTACTGTCGCCCGACCCTCGTCTGCGCCAGGAGTGCGCTGTCATCGAGGAAATCACCCCAGCGATCGAGGCGCTTGCCGAGAAGATGAAGAAGATGATGTTCGAGAACGGCGGCTGCGGCCTGGCTGCTCCGCAGATCGGCGAGCTCATCCAACTCGTCACCATCGACTGCGATTACAGCGACAAGAACGACTATGACCCGTACGTGCTCATCAACCCTGTCATTGTTGAGCAGAGCGACCATCTGGTGCCGTTTAGCGAGGGCTGCCTGTCCATTCCCGGCATTAGCTGCGAGATCGAGCGTCCCGACCATGTCGTCGTCGAGGCGTATGACCTGGATGCCAGCCTGATTCGCTACGAGGCCTCGGGCGATCTGTTCTGCGTGTGCCTACAGCACGAGATCGATCACCTGCACGGCAACACCATGTTCGAGCGACTCAAGCCCATGCAGAGGCTCAAGGCAGTCAAGGAGTACCAGGACGCCTTGGCCCGCGGCGCTCGACCGGGCGAGACGGAGTAGGTTTGTCCGTCC
>DBFDDV010000141.1:0-10147 GCA_048302525.1 Collinsella sp.
GCGCGCCAGGGAGATAGTGGACGAGATAGTCGAGAAGCGCGGTCTCAAGAAGGAGTAACATCGGGACTTGCAGCGACGGACCTCAGGACACTCTTACACCACGTCTGCGCGCGCGACCATTTCGACTTGCCATCTGGCCTTATTAGTCCAAAATTGCTGCTACCAAATCTGTAACAGTACTCATATTTGATGTTTTTTGACCAGCAGGTCTCCCTGCCTTAGCAAATCTAAGGCAAAACGGGTTCCAGACCGCTGAATCATGCCGCATAGGGCACGTCCGCAGTCCGGAACCCGGTCCAAATTGAGTTATTGCGCCGCGCTAGCCCAAAACACCCGACAGTATCTCGATCAGACTGTCCACGTCGGCTTCCTCGCAGACGAGCGGCGGCAAGAAACGCAGCGTATGGGCACCCGTAGCGTTAATCACGGCACCGGCAGCCAGCGCGCGGGCAACAATATCATGCGCGTCGCCCGCGGCATCATCCAAATCGCAGCCGAGCATCAGGCCACGGCCACGCACCTCTACCACATGCGGAAGCTTAGCCAGCGCCTGCTCCATATAGGCGCCCACCTTGGCGGCATGCTCAGCGTAGTCGCCGTGCACAAGCGCGGAAAGCGTCGCGGCGCACGCCGCGACAGCCAAGCAGCTACCGCCAAAGGTCGAGCCGTGGTCGCCCGGCTTAAACACGTCGGCAATCTCCTTCTTTGCCATGACGGCACCCATGGGCACGCCATCGGCAATGCCCTTGGCAAGGCTCATGATGTCGGGCTCCACGCCATAGGTTTGGAATGCAAACGGCTTGCCGGAGCGGAAGATGCCGCACTGGACCTCGTCGGCGATAAGCACGGCGCCCACTTCGTGTGCCAGGTCGCGCGCTGCCGCCATAAACTCCTCGGTCATGGGGTGCACGCCACTCTCACCCTGGATCGGCTCGAGCATCACGGCACAAATCTCGCTCCCCAGCTGCTTAAAGATCGCACGCAGCTCGTCCACATCGTTGGGCGTGCAGGCCACAAAGCCACCCGGCAGCGGGCGGAAGCTGTCCTGCAGCCAATCCTGCATGGTGGCGGCAATGGTCTCGAGCGTACGGCCGTGGAAGCCGCCGCGCATGCACACGATGGTGTTGCCGCCATTACCGGCACGCTTGGCGTACAGGCGCGCGAGCTTCATCGAGCCCTCGTTGGCCTCGGCGCCGGAATTGGCAAAGAACGTCTCCCACACCTGCTCGCCCGCAGCCGGGGCACCAAGAGCAGCTGCCGTGGTCTCATCGCCGGCGGCAATGGCATCGGCAAGCACGCGCGCACCATCTACGTCGTCGTTAGCAAGCTTGGACAGCAGCGCCGCGACCTGTCCGCGCTGCTCGATGTAAAAGTAATTGGAGACATGCATGAGCTTTTTGGTCTGCGCCTCGAGCGCCGAGAGCACAGCAGGGTCGCCATGACCTAGGCTGCACACGCCGATGCCGGCAAGAAAGTCGAGGTACTCACGGCCATCGTCGCCGGTGAGCTTCATGCCGTGACCCTCGACAAACTCGACCGGAGAGCGGCCAAAGGTATGCATAACGTAATGGGATTCAAGCGATTGCTGAGCTGCAAGTGACATGGGATGCCTTTCGTTGGGCGCCAGCCGGCGCGGGGCTATGGGTGCAGGAATGGGGCGGCTGCGGGTCAGCTAGACCGTCTGAAGTTTCTCGACCTCGTCAAGGTTTTCGGTCAGACGCGCAGCAAACGTCGAAAGCGGATGCGGATGCGTATCGAACTCGTAAGCCGTCTCGGTGGAATGGATCACGGTGCCGACGCCGGCATCGGTCAGCAGCTCCAGGAGCAGCGAATGCGGCGTAGTACCGTTAATGATGTGGGCTCGGAACACGCCAGCGGTAAGCGCATCGACAGCCGCACGCAGCTTGGGAATCATGCCCTTATCGACCTCGTCGCCGTAGAGCATTTCGTTAACCTCGTCGAGTGTTAGGTTGGAGATAAGCGAGTCCTTGTCGCTAAAGTCCTTGTACAGGCCATCGACATCGGTCAAAAAGATCGCCTTATGCGCATGGAGCGCCGCGGCAACGGCACCGGCGGCGGTGTCGGCGTTGATGTTGAAGAAACCGCCGTCCTCCCCCGCCGCGACGGTAGCGATGACGGGGATGTACTCGCTATCGAGTAAGCGCTCGATATAGTCGGTGTTGACGTGCGTCACTTTGCCCACGCGACCGAGCTCGGGGTCGAGCGGCTCGGCGATGAGCGTGCCGGCGTCGCTGCCGGACACGCCCACGGCCAGGTTGCCGTGGTGGTTGATGGCAGCAACCAACTCCTGGTTGACCTTGCCGCCCAGCACCTCGCGCACGATATCCATAGTCGCCGGCGTGGTCACGCGCTGGCCGTTCTTAAACTCGACGGGGATGTCATAGTGGCTGAGCGCCTCGTTGATAGCCTTGCCGCCGCCGTGCACGATGACGGGGCGCATACCGATGATCTTGAGCAAAACGATGTCGCTCATCACGTCGCGGCGCAGCTGCTCATCAACCATGGCGGCTCCGCCATATTTGATAACAACCGTCTTGCCGGTCAGGTTCTTAATCCACGGCAGCGCTTCGAACAGCAGCTGCGCGGTTGCTTCGTTGGATTCGCTCGAACGACAATCGCGTGCGAATTTCATAATCTGCCTCGTCTTTCGTATCGTTATCGCGCCGTGCTCCGCTGTCCGCAATCGCGGCAAGATGCGCAGCGTGCCCGGAATCTAGGAACGGTAGTCGCCGTTGATGGAGATGTACTCATGCGTGAGGTCGCAGGTCCACACGGTCGTTGCCGCGTCGCCTGCGCCCAGGTCGGCCGAGATCACGATCTCGGGCGCCTCGAAACGTCGTAGAGCCTCGTCCTCATCAAAGGGAACAGTCAGACCGTCGCGACAGACAGGCATGCCCATCATGTCGATGGAAACGCCTTCCTGATTAAACTTCACGCCGCACTTGCCAAGCGCCATGGCAACGCGGCCCCAGTTGCAGTCGTGGCCGGCGATGCAGGTCTTAACGAGCGGCGAGTTAGCAACGGCACGGGCGGCGATATCGGCCTCCTCGTCGTTCACGGCGCCGGTAACGTTGACCGTAACAAGCTTGGATGCGCCCTCACCATCGGCGGCGATATTGCGCGCCAGGCTCTCGCACACCTCGTGCACGGCAAATGCCAACTCGTCGAAGGCATCGGAGCCCTCGACGATAGGCTCGGCATCTGCGGCAGCGGCGCCGGAGGCAAGCATGATGCAGGTGTCGTTGGTCGAGGTGTCGGAATCGACCGTTACCTTGTTAAAGGTCTGCTTGACGGTGGAGAGCAACAGGGCGTGGAGCGCCGCCGGCTCGACGGGGGCATCGGTAGTGATGACCGCGATCATGGTGGCCATGTTGGGCATGATCATGCCCGAGCCCTTGCACATACCGCCCACCGTATAGGCATTGCCTGTGTGTCCCGCAGCCTCGCTGACGTAGGACACGGCGTACTCCTTGGAGTGCGTGTCGGTCGTCATGATGGCGCGAGCGGCATCGGCGCCACCGTGGGCGGAGAGTGCCTCGTAGGCAGCAGGAATGGCGGTCTCAAACGTGTCGATCGGCAGAATCTGGCCAATCACACCCGTGGAGGCAACCAGAATCTGCTGGGGCTCGCAGCCGATGACCTGCGATGCGATGCTGCACGTCTCGCGCGCGCATGCAAGGCCGGTCTCGCCCGTGGCGGCGTTGGCATTGCCAGAGTTGACCGAAACGCCGGCAATGACGCCGTAGCCCTTGTCGGCGCCGCCCAGGTTGGCACGGCTCACCTGCACGGGCGCCGCACAAAAGCGGTTAGTCGTAAACACGCCGGCCCCGGGACAGGGTTTATCGGGCACGACGAGCGCGTAATCCAGGCGCTCGGGATTCTTCCGGAATCCCGCATGGATGCCTGTGGCCTTAAAGCCGGCCGCTGCCGTAACGCCACCCTCGACGGCGCGAATCTTGATATCAAACAGCTCGATATTCATCGTCTTTATGACTCCTTATGTCAAACAAAAAACGGACATCGGTTGGTGCGCCATGCCAGTCGTAATCATGAGACCAGCTTAAGAGTGGCGCCCCACTCGATGCCCGACTACCAAATCGTTAACAATCGAATGTGCTACACCGGGCACGCCACTGTGGGCAAGCCTCGTCGCTCGTCAAAACCAAAGACGATGTTGGCGCACTGGACCGCCTGGCCTGCTGCACCCTTGCACAGATTGTCGATGGCGCCCGTCGCCACCAGAACGCCCGCGCGCTTGTTGAGCGCGAGGCCAATCTGGGCGGCGTTGGTTCCGACGACCGAAGCCGTCTTGGGCTGCTGGCCGGCGTCGAGCACGCGCACAAAGGTGCGTCCAGCGTAGAACTGCTTGTAATAGTCGACGACATCCTCAAGAGCCAGGGAGTCGATGGCCTGCGGCGTGAGCGGCAGCGTCACCGTGGAGAGCAGGCCGCGCTTGAGCGGTGCCAGGTGCGGGGTAAAAACGACGCGATCGGTTAGACCGAGGATTTGCTCGATTTCGGGCGTGTGACGATGCTTACCCACGCCATAGGCCTCCAGGTTTTCGTCCGCGCTGCAAAAATGGGTGCGGGCGTTACAGGACTTGCCGGCACCCGTCACGCCGCTGATGGCGTCAACGATCACGGGACCGCTCTCGGCCACCCAGCCCGCACGCACGGCAGGCGCGGCAGCGAGGCTCGTTGCGGTGGGATAGCAGCCGGCGCAGGCGACCAACACGGGCCTGCCAGCGGCATGGCTGGAAGCAGCGGTCTCCAAGTCCTGGCAGAACAGCTCGGGCAGGCCGAAAGCACGCGTCTTGAGCAGCTCGGGACTCGTGTGCTCGGCGGCATACCATGCCTCAAAGACGGACGCGTCGTTCAGACGGTAGTCGGCCGAAAGATCAAAGCAGGAGACGCCCGATGCAAGCAGCGCGGGCACCTGTGCCATGGCAGCCGTGTGCGGCACGGCAAGAAAAACCGCATCGCAGCTCTTGAGCTCGGGGGCGTCATGCGTGGTGAAAACCAGATCGCTCACGCCAGCAAAGCTCGGATACACCGCGGACAGCGGCTGGCCGGCATCGGCGTTGGACGTAATGGCAACAAGTTCAAACTCGGGATGGCCGAGCACGAGGCGAATGAGCTCGGCTCCGGCATATCCAGCCGCGCCGACGATTCCAACCTTCAAAGACATATCAGACTCCTTGTCTGCGATTTATGCACCGATGCGCATTTCGCAGCGGTCGTTATGAAGTGGGTTGAAACTTTAGCACCAAAAGATGCATGAATACGTAAATGGCTTGCATATTCATGCATTGAAACATTCCCGACACATTCGCTTGAAGGAATTGACAAATGGAGCGGGCCCCGTATTGACCGGCGCTCCTAACGGCGCCGGGCAATACGGGGCCCGCCCATGCGAAAACCAAGTTGTTAGGATGCGCCAGCTGGCTAGAGCTCGACCGGCACCCATTCGTCGTGATTGCAGATAAAAGCCTCGGGATCCTCGACGCTAAAGAAGACGAGCGTGGGGTCGTTAGGCCCCTCATAGTGCTCGCCCAGGTGCTCTAGATGCTTCCACCCGGCTTCGCGCATTTCGTCTAAAGCCCGGTCATCCAAGCCGGCACGCCCGCGCAAGATGAGCCAGCCATGGCCCGGCCACCAACTCGTGGCCTCAAAGCGCTGGTTTTGCAGCAGCTCCTGCCACACATCTTTAGTGCGCGCTGTTACAAACCACAGCTTGCCGTCCTGGATCTGTGCAAACGAGAACGGACGCACATGCGGCTGCCCGTCCACGCTCGTCGCCAAATACCATGCCGGCACCGACGTCAGATACTCCAAAACCGTATTCAATCCGTCCACGTTTCCTCCTGTACTAGCTAGTTTGGGAACCTGGTTTGTGCTTGCTAGAGATCCAGGCGCTCCTCGCTGCCGTCGATATCGCAGAAGCGCACGGCAATGTTGCGGACCGAAAAGAAAGCAAGGCGGCCGTCGTTGGCACTCTCGTGTTCCTCGCCAATGCCCACCATGTGCTTAAAGCCTGCTTGACGCACCTTGTCGCTCGCAACTGCGTCGTCCTCAAGTGCGGCCTCGCCGGTCAACACGATCCAACACTCCCCCGGCTTCCAGCCCGAGAGCTCAAACTTGGGATTCGCACTCAGCTCCGCCCACACATCCTTGTCGCGCGATGTGCAAAACCACAACTTACCGTCATCGACCATGGCAAACGAAAACGGTCTCACGCGGGGCTGATGTCCGTCGGCCACATCGGTCGTGGCCAGATACCACGCCGGAATGCGCCTGAGATACGAACAGGCGCGCTCAAGCTGAGCCGTGCGGTCGTTGTCGGTCATAGGGACCCCTTTCTTGCGCTCGAATCGCGCCTAAACAAGTTGAAGGTTGATGACGATGACGCAGATGAGCAGCAACGCCGTCACCACCGCCGCCAACGCATCGCCGCGGCCAAACGTAAGCGCATGCAGGCGCGTGCGGCCCTGCTCGCCATGATAGCAGCGTGCATCCATGGCAGCAGACAGCGTCTCGGCATGGCGGAACACGTCGGTGAACAGCGGGATCGCCACACTGCCGAGCATGCGTACGCCACCGAGCGGACCGCCCGTCACGCGCGCACCGCGGCTTGCCTGTGCATCGGTCGTCTGCTTCATCTCAGTGGCAAACTGCGGCATAAAGCGTAGCGCGATACCCATGATCATGCCGAGCTCGTGCGCAGGAAGTCCCACACGCGCAAACGGCGCGAGCAGGCGCTCAAAGCCCGCGGTGAGGTCGAGCGTCGGCGTGGTGAGTGTAATGGCGCTCATACCGGCCATCATCAACGTCAGGCGGCACGCCATAAAGGCGGCAGAACGCAGTGAGCCCTCGCTTATCTGCAGAAAGCCGAGCTGCCACAGGATGCGCCCACTCTGATCGGTAAACAAGTTGAGCACCGCGACCACGACGACGATTGCCAGCAGCGGCGCCATCGACGACAGAACGCGACGAACCGGCACCCGAGACACGGCATAGGTCAGCACAACGAAAATTGCGACCGGGGCCAGTCCGCGGAAGCCACTGACCGTGAGCGTCGTGATCAGAAACACAAAGCCCAAGAGCAACTTGGTTCGCGGGTCCAGGCGGTGGATTGCACTATCGCCGGGATAGTAGCTGCCAAACGAAAACGCCTCCATCAGCAGCCCTCCTCTCGCGCGACCGTCTTGGATTTAGCAATGTCCGAGACGTTAGAAGAACCGTCTGAGCGACCGATCAGCAAATTTGCCAACTCGTCGGCCAACAACTCAACCGTATAGAGCCCGCCGCGACGCAGCGGCACGCCCACCTCCGTAAGCGCCAGCGCCATACGCTGAGCGGCGGGAACGCCCAAGCCGATCGACTTGAGCTCATCGGCATGCGCAAACACCTGCGCGGGGGTTCCCTCGGCAAACACCGCACCTTCGCTCATTACGACGATGCGGTCGCAGCAATTGGCCAAGTCATCCATACTATGCGAAACCATGACAACGGTCAGACCATCGCGGTGAAGTCGATCGATAAGCTCAAGGAAATCCCTGCGCGCAGCCGGATCGAGCCCCGCCATGGGTTCATCGAGCACCAGGACCTCGGGCTCCATAGCGAGCACGCCGGCAAATGCCACGCGCCGTTGCTGACCGCCCGAAAGCTCAAAGGGGCTCTTGTCGCCGACCGTGGAAAGGTCGAGGCCCACGCGCGAGAGCGATGTCTCAACGCGGCGGGCAACCTCGGCCTGCGACAAGCCAAGGTTGTGCGGACCAAACGCCACGTCCTGCGCCACGGTTTCGGCAAACAGCTGACGCTCGGGATATTGAAACACCACGCCGACCTTGGCCTTAACCGCGGCGGCGTCTTTCTTGTTTGACAGATCGAGCCCCAGCGCGCGAACGGATCCCTCCTGAGGGCGAATCAAACCGTTGAGATGCTGGACCAGCGTCGACTTACCCGAACCGGTATGACCTGCCAAGCCCAGGAACTCGCCGCGACGCACCGTCAGCGATACATCGCGCAGCGCCCACGGGCTGCTGGGGTCGTTTCCCCAGAGAGCCTGTTTGCTCGATTTGCCCGCAGTGGCCGAGCGCTTATGCCAGCGGCGGCGCTCGCGCGGACTGAGCGAATAACTGTACGAAACATGGGATAGCTCGATGACGGGCTCCGACGCGTTGCCCTCGTTGTCTACCGGAACAGTGCCGTCAGCGATTTCCAACTGGGATGCGGAAGACTGCCCCGCGGTGCCTGCCCCACTTCGCTCGGCATAAGCCTGCGCAATCTCGGCGACCATATCCGCCTCACGTACCTGCGCGCAAACGGGCACGCCCTTCGCACGAAGCGCCATGCCCAAACGGCACGACTCTGGCATGTCAAGGTTGAGCTGCGCAAGTTCGTCCGCTCGCGTCAAGATTTCCTCGGGCGTACCGAGCATGGCAACGCGCCCCGCCCGAAACACCGCGACACGATCGGCCTCGGCGGCCTCTTCCATAAAGTGCGTAATCATCACGATGGTCATGCCGCGATCGTGCAACGCGCGGCAAGCCTTCATGAGGCCCTTGCGTCCGCGCGGATCGAGCATCGAGGAGGCCTCATCCAAAATGAGAACGCGCGGCTCCATGGCAAGTACGCCGGCGAGCGCCACGCGCTGCTTTTGTCCGCCCGAGAGGGCGTGGGTCTCATGGTGCTCAAAGCCCACCAGGCCCACGCCCTTCAGCGCCTCACGTACGCGCCGCGCAATTTGCGCCGATGGCACGCCAAGGTTTTCGGGACCAAACGCAACGTCATCTTCGACAAGCGTTGCCACCAGCTGATCATCGGGATTCTGGAACACCATGCCAGCAGTCGAGCGGATGTCGTAGACCAGCTCGGGATCGGACGCGTCCATGCCGTTGACGCACACCGTTCCCGCATCGGGCTGCAGCAGCGCATTCAGATGCTTAGCAAACGTCGACTTGCCCGACCCATTGCCACCGAGGATGCAGAAAAACTCCCCGTCCTCGATATTCAGATCGACACCGTCGAGTGCCGACACGGCACCGTCATAGCTAAAGGAAACGCCCCGACACTCAATCATGCGCGGCCTTTGACCTGGTCCTTTTTAGGCGTGATGAGGTTGGAGACTGCTTTATACACCACCAGCGTCAACACCGAGTTAAGCACGGTCTTGATAAGGTTGAACGGCAGCACGGCAGGAATCATGAGCGGGGCGATCACATCGACCGAGCCATACCAGAACCATACGCCAATGGTAAGGTTTGCGACCATAGACAGCGCCGTAGCGGCAATGACGCCGAGCACCAGGCCAATCACGGCACCCTTATAGGTGTGCATCTTCTGGTAAACGATAGCCGCGGGCAGAATAAAGCCCAGCGTAGCGACCAAGTTCATAAGCGCGCCGACCCAGTCGCCCGTAGTGAGCGCATGGATAACGATCGCCATAGCGGCAACGGCGGTACCGGCGCTGGGACCATACGCAAAACCGCACACCATCGCCGGCACCAGCGACGGGTCATACGTCAAAAACGGCGCCGAAGGAAGGATGGGCAGCTGCACGTACATAAACAGGGCGCCCAAGGCACACATCAGCGCCATGGCAACGAGCTGTTTGGTGCTCCACCTATTCGTGTTCTCAAAATGGATATGCTGCGACTGTTCAGACATAAGATCACCTGCCTCTTTCATCCGGACTCTAACCGTTGGTACTGGGATCTCACCAGTTCAGCCGGCATGCGAACCAACGCACACCCGGGTCGCGGACTCATCGGCTCGGCCGCAGACGCCTCGCCTGCGCCACGGCACCCCTTTGGCACCGCCCGATTTACCGCCAGTGGGGAATTTCACCCCGCCCTGAAACAGCACTTGCAAGTGTAGCACCAGTAGGCTTTCGCGCAAGTATGCCAAGGGTAATTTGTGGCGGGGATCAGTTGCCGCAACAACCACGTTCCCCACCCATCCCAAAGTAGCGCGCCTTTCGCGCAAAGCGCGAAACAGCGAAGGGACACGTACTCCTATCGACCACGTCCTTCTACGCCCGCCGACCTCAAGGCCGTAAACGCAGGGAATCCGGGGGCGTGACGGGGGCTTCTCTCCGGAATATTCCGCAGGACGCAAAGAGGCTC
>DBFDDV010000142.1:0-11447 GCA_048302525.1 Collinsella sp.
CGATAAAGCCGCAATCCACGCCCGCGAGTGGCACATGCTGGTCGGACCTACCGGCGATAAAAGACAGCCCCATGTCGCGAGCCAATAGCTGAAACGCCACCTCGCCTTTGACAGGAAGCACCGTACCGTCCAAGCCGAGCTCGCCGGCGATAAGGCAGCGATCGAGGTTGTCGCGGGGAATCTGACCATCGGCCGCTAGGACCGCGATGGCGATGGGCAGATCAAAGCCGCTACCGGTCTTGCGAATATCGCCGGGCGCCAGATTGACCGTAATGCCCGAGCGCGGGATCTCGAACCCGGCGGAGCGCATCGCACAGCGAATACGACCACGTGACTCCATCACCTCCATACTCGGGATGCCGAGCATCTGAATGCCCGGAACGCCGCCGGCAAGCGAGACCTCGACCGTGACGTGAATCGCCTCGACGCCGCGGATGCAGGCCGCGTGAACGGCAAACGTCTCGAACGCCATCACGACACCTGCCAATCGAACGCGTTGTACTGATGCTCGATCTCGGCGATATGCCCGCCGCGAATGGTGACACCCACGGCATCGAAGCGGATCGCCTTGAGCGGATAATGCTCCATAAGATAGCAGCTTGCGATGCGGCGGTAGCGGCGTTGCTTTTGAGCGTCCACGGCCTCCTCGGGAAAGACCCGCGTGTTGCAATCCAGTACGACGCGTCTGGTCTTGACCTCGGCCATCACCACGACATCGTCGAGCTCATCGAGCAGCACCAGATCAGCCTCGCCCTCGGTGCAACGATAACCCTGCTCCAGCAAGGTGTAGCCGCGCTCGTTAAAGTAGTCGATGGCGATCAGCTCGCCCAGCATGCCCAGCTCGCGAGGACTGAGTCCCTTGATAAACTCGGGCGTCATCGCTCCGCAGTCGAGCTCGCCGTTTTCCCAACGCTCTTTGAGCTGCTGCGTCTTGCTCTTTTTGCTTGCGGCACTCATGGGGTCTCCTTTCCCGCACACTGCATTGCCCCGATGATGAGGGCACCTTTCATGCGGGTAAGTACCGGAAGCAAACCAAAAGCTGACCAAATGCTGTCAAAAAACGGGCCGTACGCAGCAATGGTGTTGCATACGGCCCGCTACCAGCTGGTTTACAAAACTCCAGAAGTACCTGTCTCCACAATTGACCTAGAAAAGGCGCTCAGTCTGCAGAAAGTTTCCGCAAAAGCTCACGCGATGCAGCGGACAAAGTCCATGTTTGCGAATGGCCTCGATATGCTCGGGGCTTGCATAGCCCTTCGACTCGGCCAGATGGTACTCGGGGTACTCGGCGTCGTACTCGACCATCATCTCGTCACGCGTGACCTTGGCCATGATGGACGCCGCGGCGATGCAGGCGATCTTGGCATCGCCCTTCACCACATCGCGCTCGTTAGGAACGGCGCCCAGGGGGTTGCCATCCATGAGGACACAGTCGGGTTCAAGTCCCGTATCGGCCACGGCGCCCGCAACGGCGGTACGGATAGCACGGGCCATGCCCATCTCATCGATATCCTTAGGCGCGATATGGCAAAAACCGATCGCCGTCGCGACCTCGGCAATCTTCACTGAGAGCAACTCGCGGCGCGCCGGCGTGAGCTTTTTGGAATCGTTGATGCCCCAGACGCGCGGCTCCATCGGAAGACACACGGCACACACGGTCAAGGGACCCGCTACCGAGCCACGGCCCACCTCGTCGACGCCCACGACCACACCATCACCGCCAAGCTCATGCATAAGCTCGTACATGTCATTGACGCGCTCGCGCTCGGCAAGCTCTTTGGCATGGCGTTTGAGGGCGCGTTCGCAAGCCTTGATCACCTGCTGGCGCGGGTCCTCGCGATAATGCTCCACGAGGGCGGGAATCTCCTCAAACGTGGCGCTCGCCAGCTCACCGGCAACCTGCGATGCCGAAACCGAGCTCGTCATGTTGGCCATACCAGGCCCTCCTTGCATGCAAATCAGATAAAAAGAAGGGCCACCCGAAGGTGACCCTTGTGTCCAAACGAGTGGACAGACGCTGCGGTCTTCTTAGCGCTTCTCGGGGATGCGAGCAGCCTTGCCCACCTTGTCGCGGAGGTAGTACAGCTTGGCGCGACGGACGCGACCATGACGAACGACCTCGAGCTTGGCGATCTTGGGGCTGTGAAGCGGGAAGGTACGCTCAACACCGACACCGAAGGACATCTTGCGGACGGTGAAGGTCTCGCGGGCACCGGCGCCGGCCATGCGGATGACGTCGCCCTGGAAGACCTGGATGCGCTCGCGGTCGCCTTCCTTAATGCGGTAGTGAACCTTGACGTTGTCGGCGACGCGAACCTGAGGAATGTCCTCGCGGATCTGCTGACGCTCGATTGCGCGGATGTAATCCATGTGCAATTCCTTACTCTTCTAGAGGTGCCGTACCACCTTGGCCGGCACGTAGTTGAACAAACGTATTCGAGTATACACGCGCGGGTTTCTGCTGCAAGAACAATTTTTTACGCAGACAAAAAGACAAAACCCGCACATGATAACCGCCCGTCTCACGAATGAGACGGGCGGCATGAAGGGGGCTACGCTAGGCGTCTAAACCCAAAACGTTACGCGGAGCGTTTCGCCTCGAGCTTGGCCTGGGCGGCAGCCAGGCGTGCGAGGGGCACGCGGTAGGGCGAGCAGGACACGTAGTCAACGTCGGCCACGTTAAACAGGCCCTTGATGGACTTGGGGTCGCCGCCGTGCTCGCCGCACACGCCAAAGTGCATGTCGGGGTTGGTGGCGCGACCCTTCTCGACGGCCATACGCACCAGCTCGAGCACCGCTGTGTCGATGGTCTCGAAGGGGTTGTCCTTCAAGATCTTCTTATGCATGTACAGCGGGATGAACTTAGCCTCGGCGTCGTCACGAGAGAAACCGAAGGTCGTCTGGGTGAGGTCGTTGGTGCCAAAGCAGAAGAAGTCTGCGTGATGGGCGATCTCGTCAGCGACCATGCAGGCGCGCGGCAGCTCGAGCATCGTGCCCACGGGAATATTGAGCTCGACGCCCTCTTCGTTGGAAACCTCGGCGATTACGCGCTCGATAACCTCGCGGGTCTGGACATGCTCGGCCGTGATGGAAACGAGCGGAACCATGATTTCGGGGCGCGGGTCGACGCCTTCCTTGATAAGGCGGGCAGCAGCCGTGGCCACAGAGCGGACCTGCATGAGCGGCAGATCGCCAAAGACGACGGACAGGCGCACGCCGCGCAGCCCGAGCATGGGGTTCGACTCGACCATGCCGTCGATGCGACGCAGGCGGGCACGCAGGGCGGCAAGCTCTTCCTCGCTGGCGCCAGCGGCCTCCTTCTTGGTGATGGCAACCTCGAACTCGCGAGGATTATCCAGGAACTCATGAAGCGGCGGATCGAGCAGACGAACGACCACATCGCGACCGGACATGGTCTTGAACATGGCCAGGAAGTCCTCCGTCTGAACCTTGAGCAGATCGGCGAGGGCCCGCTGCTTCACGGCCTCATCGTCGGACAGTATAAAGCTCTGGATGATGTTCTTACGGTCGCCCAGGAACATGTGCTCGGTGCGGCACAGGCCAATAGCCTCGGCGCCAAACTCGAGCGCGAGCTCGGCATCCTCAGGGTTGTCGGCGTTGACGCGCACATGGTTGGCGTGGCCACAGGTCTCGTCCAGGCGAATCTCGTCGGCCCAGGACAGGATGGTGTCCAGATCGCCAGTGAGCTCGGCGGAGACCAGGTCGACGGGACCGTCGACGACGATGCCCTGGGTGCCGTCGATGGAGATGATGTCGCCCTCGTGCAGCACGCGGTCGCTGCCCTCGATGCGCACGACCTTCTCGGCGGCATCGATGTGGAAGCGCTCAACGCCGCAGACGCAGGGCGTACCCATACCGCGGGCGATAACAGCGGCATGGCTCGTCTTGCCACCGTGGCTGGTCAGGATGCCCTCGGCGGCGACCATGCCCTTCAAGTCGTCGGGGTTGGTCTCCCAACGGACCAAGATAACCTTATGACCCTCGTTTGCGCGCGCGACGGCGTCATCGCTCGAGAACACGACCTCGCCCACGGCGGCGCCGGGGCTGGCGTTCAGACCGCTGGCCAGCGCCTCGTACCTCTTGGAAGCGTCAAACTGCGGGTGCAGGAGCTGGTCGAGTTGCGCGGGATCGATACGGCTCACGGCCTCTTCGCGGGTGATCAGGCCTTCCTCGACCATTTCGATGGCGATGCGCAGGGCGGCGGTGGCAGTGCGTTTACCCACGCGTGTCTGGAGCATCCAGAGCTTGCCCTGCTCGATGGTGAACTCGATATCGCACATATCGCGGTAATGGTCCTCGAGCGTCAGGAACACGCGCTCGAGCTCCTCACCTGCAGACTCGAGGCCCGGGGTGGCCTTGAGGTCGCCAATGGGCTCGGTGTTGCGGATGCCGGCGACGACGTCCTCGCCCTGGGCATTAACCAAAAAGTCACCGTAGAACTCCTTGGTGCCGTCGGCCGGATTACGCGTAAAGGCGACGCCCGTCGCAGAGGTCTCGCCCTTGTTGCCAAAGGCCATGGCCTGGACGTTGACGGCAGTACCGAGCTCGTCGGAGATGCCGTGCTGTTTGCGGTAGATGCAGGCGCGCTCGTTCATCCAGCTGCCAAAGACGGCCTGGATGGCAAGGCGCAGCTGAAGCTCAGGATCGTGCGGGAAGACGGGCTTGCCGTCGGCAACCTCGAGCTCGGGATACAGGGCGGCCTCGACGTTCTCGGAGAAGATCCCCTTGAAGGTCTCGACGAGTTCCTGCAGGTCCTCGGCCGAAAGCTCGGAATCGACGCGAATGCCGGCGACCAGGCGGGCCTGGGTCAGGGCGTTCTCGAACAGGTCGGCATCAACGCCCATGACGACGTTGGAAAACATCTGGATAAAGCGGCGGTAGCTATCCCAGGCAAAACGCGGATTTTGCGTCTGGGCGATGAGGCCCTGGACGGAATCGTCGTTGAGGCCCAAGTTGAGGACCGTGTCCATCATACCGGGCATGGAGAACGGAGCGCCCGAGCGAACCGACACGAGCAGCGGATCGGAGGCGTCGCCGAGCTTTTTGCCGCAGCGGGCCTCGAGGTCAGCCTCGGCGGCAACGATCTCATCGAGTGCGCCTTCGGGCCAGACGTTGCCGGCACCGGAGTACTCGACACAGGTCTGGCAGGTAATAGTAAAGCCACCGGGAACCGGCAGGCCGATACGGCTCATCTCGGCAAGGTTTGCGCCTTTGCCGCCAAGCACGAAGTTCATGGACTTGTCGCCCTCAGTGACACAGGTGCCCTGGGCGTCGGTTCCAAAACGATAAACCCTCTTGCAATCGCTCACGATACTTCCCCTTCCATGCACTTACGCGCACGACCGTGGTAACGAATCGACCCACCGGATGCGGGCCGTGAGGGAACTATACGGCGCGTTTTGGGCAGGCTTGAGCAGAGGGTGCGCGGTTTGGTAAACGTGCTAAAACTGGCGGTAAACGGTAGATAAAGGTGGTTACCTTATGAAGATACCACTGCAAGAGAAATGCAGGTCAGATGCAAGTTTCTTGCTAAATCGCTTTATCATTATCGTGCATTATTTTGAGGTAGTCTATTTAGGACGGGGCTTTTTAACTACTCCAATGAGCTAACTTTGCTGCACTCGACTGGCGGCGCGGCGGGCGCGGGCTTCTTGGATTTCCTCCAAGTGGCTAATGATCTCGGCAGCGCTTTCCTCGATGGCCTTGCCGTCGGTACGCACCACAAAGCAGCCTAGGCGCTTCATGAGGGCACGAGCTTCCTCGAGCTCGCTGCGCACGCTCTCGGGCTCGGCATAGGAGCCGGCAACGGCACGGGCGTAGTCATCGCCCAAGCGGCTATCGCGAATCTCGGAAATAACGTCGACGGTCGAAATCAGGCCAAACAAACGCATCGGGTCGACCTCGTAAATTGACTTGGGCGGCTCCATGCCATGGGCCAACGGAACATTGGCAACCTTGTAACCTTGAAAGGCCAAAAACATCGACAGCGGCGTCTTGGACGTGCGCGATACGCCCAGCAGCACGATATCGGCACCCGACAGATCGTCGCAGCCGCGCCCGTCATCGTGCTCAACGAAATACTCCATGGCCTCGATACGATGGAAATAGCGGTCATCGGTCCTGTGAATCACGCCCGCGACGCCCTTGGGCGGTACACCGATGAGCGACGACAGCACGGCGAGCGTCGGGCCGATCAGGTCGACCGAGCGAATATGCAGCATGCCCAGGTAATCGAGCACACGAGCACGTAGCGCCGGGTGGACGATGGTATGGAACACGGCGATATCGCGATGGTCGGCATCGACGCGCGGCCCCACAAATGACTTGACCTGCTCCACAGAAGTCACCTTAGGCAGGCGCAAAACACAAAAAGCCCCTTCATCAAATTGCCCGGACGCCGCAAGCACCACCTCACAAGCGGTATCACCGAGCGAGTCGGAGATAACGATAACGGTGGGACGAGCGGTGACCGGGCAATCCATGCGGGGCTCCTTTTGCGCTTACGCGCAGGCTGGCTTACTTTTTGCGGGCAAGCTCACCGATGTTGGCAATGCCGGAGAAAACGGCCTCGAAGCGGTTGAGCAGCTTAAGGCGATTATCGCGGAGCTGCTCGTCCTTGTCCATGACCATAACCTCATCGAAGAAGCGGTCGATGGGGGCGCGCAGGGCGGCAAGGGCCGCAAATGCGGCCGGGTAATCCTCGGCAGCAAGGGCGGCGTCGACAGCGGTCTGAGCAGCCTCGGAGGCATCGGCAAGCGCGAGCTCGACCTCGCCCATCAGGGCGCGGTCGTACTCCGCGCCCAGCTCGGGCTTGGAGATATGCGCGGCACGGGCATAGGCCGTCGCCAGGTTGTCAAAGGTCTCGGCGTCGTTCTTGCGAGCCTCGTCGAGGGCGGCGCAGCGGGCGAAGAAGACGGACGGGGCGATGATGTGCACCGCGGAGACGGCAGCAACGGTATCGGCCGGGATCTTCTCGTCGCGGGCCATGCTCACCAGGCGGCCATGGAAGAAGTCGCGAACCTGCTGGGCGACTTCGGCGGCGTCAAACTCAATGCCCTGCTCACTATAGAGCTCGAGCGCAAAGTCGATAAGCGACGTGGGGTCGATCGGCAGGCGGTCGCGCAGGATGTTGATGATGCCGATAGCGGCACGACGCAGCGCATAGGGGTCGGAGGAGCCGGTCGGGGGCTCGCCGATGGCAAAGATACCGGCAATGGTATCGAGCTTGTCGGCACAGGCCACGATGCAGCCAGCGGTGCCCTCGGGCAGCTCGTCACCGGCAAAGCGGGGACGATAGTGATCGCGAATGGCGTGGGCGACCTCGTCGTTCTCCCCCATCGCGGTCGCGTAATAACCGCCCATCACGCCCTGCTGGCTCGTGAACTCGACGACGGCGTTGGACACCAGGTCGGCCTTGCACAGGTGCGCGGCACGGCCGGCGTCAGCTGCCAGATGAGCACCCAGGTGTGCCTCACGGGCAATAGCGAGCGCGAGCTGCTCGATGCGCTCGGACTTGGCGAGCACGCTACCGAGCTTCTCCTGGAAGGCAACCTTGGCCAGGCGCTCACGGAACTCGTCGAGGGAGATCTTCAGGTCCTCCTCGTAGAAGAACTTTGCGTCGTCCAGACGGGCGCGCACGACGCGCTCGTTACCGTCGATCACGCGCTCGGCATTCTCGGGCTTGCTGTTGGAAACGACCACGAACTCACGCGTGAGCTTGCCCTCGCCGTCATAGATCGGGAAGTAGCGCTGGTTGGTGAGCATGGACTCGCAGATGATCTCGTGCGGGACCTTGAGGAACTCCTCATCGAAGGTACCGACGAGCACCGTCGGCCACTCGCAGAGGTTAATGACCTCCTCAAAGACCTTCTTGGGCGTATCGACATGGCAGCCGGGACGGGCAGCCTCGACCTCGGCGATACCGGAAAGGATGACCTCACGACGACGCTCGGCAGAAAGCACACCGGCGTCCTCGAGCACCTGCTCGTAAACAGCGGGGCTGGCAACCACATAGTCGCCAGGGCCAAGTACGCGATGACCGCGCGTGGTGTTGCCGCTCGTCACGTCGGCAAACGACACGGGCACAACATCCTCGCCCAAAAGGCAGCAGATCCAACGGACCGGACGAACAAACGTAGCGTGCTCGTGGCCCCAGCGCTGGCTGCGGTAGTTGGGCCACTGCAGGCCGGCGATAGTCTTCTCGCACAGAGACGTCAGGATCGGCGTAGCCGGAGCGGAGGGAATGTTCTTCTCGGCGAACACGTACTCGCGGCCGTCGGTGTCCTCGCGACGGACCAGGTCCTCGGCAGCCACACCGCACTTGCGGGCAAAGCCCTGGGCGGCCTTGGTGGCGTTACCGTCGGCATCAAAGGCAATGTTTGCCGCGGGGCCGCGCTTGACCTCGTGAACCTCGTCGGTCGCGGTGACGACGTCGGCAACGAGCGCAGCCAGGCGGCGCGGGCTCGAGATCACGCGGACCTCGCCGTGGGCCAGACCGGCCTCGTCGAGACCCTTGGCGATCATGGTGCCAAGCTGCTTGACGGCATTGTTCAGCGGTGCGGAGGGCATTTCTTCCGTACCGATTTCAAACAGGAAATCCTTAGCGTCTGCCATGGCTTACGCCACCTCGCCTTCCTGGTCGGCATTCTCGTTGACTCCGGCGACCTCGGCCATGTAGGCCTCGCAGCACGCCTTGGCGACGGCGCGGACGCGCAGGATGTAGTTGGCACGCTCGACCGCGGACAGCGCGCCACGGGCATCGAGCAGGTTGAAGGCGTGGCTGCACTTCATGACGCAGTCGTACGCCGGCAGCGGAAGCTTGCGCTCCAGGCAGGAGTGGCACTCGGCCTCGTAGTCGTCAAACTTCTGACGCATCATCTCGACGTTGGCGACCTCAAAGTTATAGGCACTGAACTCGCGCTCGTTCTCGAGGAACACGTCGCCATAGGTCATGGGCGTTCCGTCGGGCAGATAGCTCCACACCAGGTCGTAAACGGAGTTGACGCCCTGAGCGTACATGGCGATACGCTCCAGGCCATAGGTGATCTCGACGGGCACGGGGTCGACCTCGATGCCGCCCACCTGCTGGAAGTACGTAAACTGCGTGACCTCCATGCCGTTGAGCCAGACCTCCCAGCCAAGGCCCCAGGCGCCGAGCGTCGGGCTCTCCCAGTCGTCCTCGACAAAGCGGACGTCATGGTCGTTGGGGTCCAGGCCAATGGCGGCAAGAGACCCCAGGTAGAGCTCCTGGGCGTTGACCGGCGACGGCTTGATGAGCACCTGGAACTGATAGTAGTGCTGCATGCGGTTGGGGTTCTCGCCGTAGCGGCCGTCGGCGGGACGGCGGCAGGGCTGCGCATAGCAGGTGCGCCACTCGGCGGGACCGAGCGAGCGCAGCGTGGTCGCGGTATGGAAGGTACCGGCACCGACCTCGGAGTCATAGGGCTGCATAATGACGCAGCCCTGCTCGCCCCAGTACTGCTGGAGGCGCAGGATGATGTCTTGGAAGGAAAGCGATGAAGCGTTCATGCCTCTAATATCCCCTCGTCGAAACGATTACACGGTTAGGTACTGTACTATAGCGGTTTTTAGTCGATAGCGCCCAGACGGTTGAGCGGCCAGTAACGCACGAGCGCCACGGCGATCAATTCGGAGCGGTCGACCGGGCCAAAGTAGCGGGAGTCAGCAGAGTTCTCGCGGTTGTCGCCCATCACCCACACGCACCCGTCAGGAACGGTGTAGGGATAGCTTACCTGAGCGCCGGGCGCTTGGACCGAAAGTGGCCAGCTCATGCCCGTCGTATAGTCCTCGTCGAGCGCTTGGCCGTCAACGACCACCTTGCCATCCTGCAGGTCGACCGTCTGCCCGGCCGTGGCAATAACACGCTTGACAAGAACATCATGCTCGGAGGTGCCATCGGGGTTGTGAAACACCACGATATCGCCCTGCTTGACGGGCTGACCGAGCTCGAGGCTCACCTTTTGTGCCAGGATCTGGTCGCCAATCTCGATCGTGGACTCCATGGAACCGGTGGGTACCACAAAGGGTTCGACCACAAACGAGCGAATCAAGAAGGTAGCGACCAGTGCGATCGCGACGACCACGATCCACTCAAACGCACCCTTTAGCACGGAATGCTGCGATGGAACCATCCTCACTCCTCGCTCTGCGAATACGAAGCGTCCAGAATCTCCTGCGCGTAAGCGCGCTCCTCGGGCGTGAGCCGCGCCGTCTCAATCAGATCGGGACGCCAACGACAGGTGCGCTCGATGGCGTTCTTACGACGCCACGCATCGACCTTAGCATGATCGCCGCTCACAAGCACCGGAGGCACGCCCTCGCCGTTGAACTCGGCAGGACGGGTGTACTGCGCGTACTCGAGCAGGCCTCCATCCTCGGCGGTCGAGAACGACTCGTCCACGTTGCTCATCTCGTCGCCCAGGGCGCCGGGAATCAGGCGTACGACGGCATCGGCAACGACCATAGCGGGAAGCTCGCCGCCCGTAAGCACGTAGTCGCCGATCGACAGACGCTCATCGGCATACGCATACGCGCGCTCGTCGACGCCCTCGTAGCGACTGCACACAAACAGCAGGCGCTCACTTTTGAGCAGGCGCTCGGCCACATGCTGCGTAAAGGGCTCGCCACAGGGGGTGAAGAACACAACCGTGGGCTTGGGACCCTCTGCGCTAATGGCCTCGATGGCCTCCGCGATAGGCTCGACCTTCATGAGCATGCCCTGCCCGCCGCCGTACGGCTCGTCATCGACGGTACGATGGCGGTCGTGCGTCCAGTCGCGCAGGTTATACGCCTTAAAATCAAAAAGGCCGGCCTTGCGGGCGCGGCCCAAAATCGATGTGGACATGACGGGCTCAAACATCTCGGGAAAGACCGAAAGGGTCTCGATCAGCATGTTGTCCTCCCTACTTGTCCATATCGATCAGGCCGTCCATAACATGGACGGAAATTGTTCCTGTGTCGGGAAGATCGAGCACGACCTGCTCGATCACGGGAATCAGTACCTCGCCGTACCGATCGCCCTCGACAACCCAAACATCGTTAGCGGGCGTCGACATGATCTCGACGATCGTGCCGAGCGAACCGAAGCGCTCGTCGACCACCTCGCGACCCATCAGGTCGGTATAGGCAGCGTCGAGCGAATCGAGCTCAAAGTCGTCACGATTTGCCAGCACGTAGCATCCCGTGATGCCCTCGGCGGCCGTCAAGTCGTCAATGCCCTCAAACGAGACCAGATCGCCATCGCCCGTATCGGTGACGGACACGACCGTGCAAAAGCGGTCGCGCTTGAGCGCCGGCGGCGTCAGGGCGACGCGCATACCCGGCTCTAATACAGAAGGAAGCCCCCGCAGCGGCTGCGCGAGGACCTCCCCCTTCCTTCCGTGCGGCTTGACCACACGGGCGATGTT
>DBFDDV010000143.1:0-2330 GCA_048302525.1 Collinsella sp.
TAATGTGCTCTCCGTGCGAGCAGGACTGTAGAGCAGGAAACCTTGCATACGCCCGCCCGCTCCCGAGGGGCATCTCTCATGCAAAAACTGTCGTGGGGTAAAGTCCGAGGTCAGTGGCGTTTTATACCGAGAAATTCAAAAAAGTTGAAAATTCATTACATATTTGCGTTGACTTTAGGTAACTAAAGTTTCATACTCCTTTTCAACCACTGGGGGATGTGAACACGCACGGATCGTTCACATCATGATTGAAGAGGATTTCTCAGACATGTTCACGCATCAGCTAGACATTATCAGCGTAGTAATTATCTGATGCGGGTTAGCACATACAGCTAGCCCGTACGATAACGGGCGGCTGATGAAGATGAGGGCCGTCGAGCGCAACCGACGGCCCTCATTTTTTATGTCTAGGAAGTTCTTTTTAGAGGAGGAAATGTAATGAACGGAGTTTTGCTCATGGTTGTGGCCGCGGCGGTGCTCGCCTGCGGCTATCTGGGCTATGGCCGCTGGCTGGCCAACAAGTGGGGCGTTGACAAGGATGCCCTCACGCCGGCCAAGCGCATGAAGGACGGCAACAGCTTCTCGCCCGTCTCCGCCTTCACCGCGTTCTCGCACCAGTTCAGCTCGATCTGCGGTGCTGGCCCTGTCACGGGTACGATCGTCGCCATGGCCTTTGGCTGGCTGCCCGTCGTGCTCTGGGTCCTCGTCGGCGGCATCTTCTTTGGTGCCGTCCACGACTTTGGTGCCCTGTACGCTTCGATGAAGAACAACGGCAAGTCGCTCGCTCAGCTCATCGAGAAGTACATCGGCAAGACCGGCCGTCGCCTGTTCCTGCTGTTCTGCTGGCTGTTCTGCATCATCGTCATCGCCGCCTTTACCGACATGGTCTGCAAGACGTTCATGTTCACCCCGGCCGTTGACGCTTCTGGTGCTGCTACCGGTGCCATCGACTTCACCAAGTCCTATGCCGCCGGCTGCGCTGGTACCATCTCCATCCTGTTCACCTTCGTCGCTATCGCCTTTGGTTGGGCTCAGAAGAAGTTCAACCTCACCGGCGCTGCCGAGTTCGTCACCGGCGTGGTCCTCATGGTTCTCATGTTCGCCGTCGGTATGCAGTTCCCGGTCTACCTGGATAAGTTCCAGTGGTTCGCCGTCGTCATGGTCTACCTGGTCTTCGCTGGCGCTATGCCCATCCAGATGCTCAAGACCCCGCGTGACTACCTCACTTCCATCATGATGATCGTCATGATCGTCTGCGCTGTCCTCGGCATCGTCGTCTTGGGCGTCAACGGTCAGGCTACTATCACCGCTCCGGTCTTCACCGGCTTCTCCACTGCCTCAGGCATGATGTTCCCGGTCCTGTTCGTCTCCGTCGCTTGCGGTGCTCTCTCCGGTTTCCACAGCCTCGTTTCTTCCGGCACCTCTTCTAAGCAGGTCGAGAAGGAGCAGGACGCCGTCAAGGTCGGTTACGGCGCCATGATCGTCGAGTCCTTCGTCGGCATCCTTGCCATCATCGTCGCCGGCATCATGTTCTCCGACATGAACACCGCCGGTACCGGCGCCCTCAACGCCGGTGTCGCTTCCACCCCGTTCCAGATCTTCGCCGCTGGCATCTCCCGCGGTATGCAGGCCTTCGGTGTTGACGGCACGCTCGCTACCGTCTTTATGACCATGAACGTCTCCGCTCTGGCCCTGACCTCGCTCGACGCCGTCGCCCGCATCGCCCGCACTTCGTTCTCCGAGTTCTTTGCCCAGACCAACGACGCCCTGGCCATCGAGTCCAAGGCCGGCTACATGAAGGTCCTCGGCAACCCCTGGTTCGCCACGGTCGTCACCCTGCTTCCCGGTCTCGCCCTCGCTTTTGGTGGCTATGCCAACATCTGGCCGCTCTTTGGTGCTTCCAACCAGCTGCTCGGCGGCATGACCATGATCACCCTCGCCGTGTTCTGCAAGTGCACCGGCCGCAAGGGCTGGATGCTCTACGTGCCCGTCGCCTTCCTGCTCTGCTGCACCTTCACCTCGCTGGTCCAGAGCGCCATGGGCTGCATGACCGCCGTCCAGGCCTACGGTTTCTTCGGTACCATCCCGGCTACCGCCACCACGGCCGCCGTTTCCGTCGCCGCCACCAAGGGCCTGCAGCTCGTCTTCGCTGTCCTGCTGATGGTCCTGGGCCTCATCGTCGCCGTCAACTGCCTCAAGGAGTTCTTCGGCAAGGAGGCTGGCTCCATGCCTGATGAGGAGCCCGAGTGGTCCGAGATGGGCAAGGCCGAGTACGGTCGCGCCGCTGCCGCCGAGGCTCCCGCCGACGCCGAGGCCGCCAAGGCTTAGCC
>DBFDDV010000144.1:0-1555 GCA_048302525.1 Collinsella sp.
ATGCCATCGATGCCGTTGGCCTGAGCGAGCTTTGCCAGGCGGGCGGCCGCCTCGGCCACGGGCGACTCGACGCCGATCTCGCTCAAGGCATCCTGATTCATGCTCGTGAGCACGGTGATGGCGACGAGCTTGGCGCGGTCCTCGCGCGCCTCCTCGGCACCCTCGCGGCAGGCAGCGAGCATGGCACCCGAACCCAAGCCGTGAACCGAAAGCAGGTCGGCACCGGCAAGTGAAGCCGAGCGGGCGGCACCGCGAACCTGATGCGGAATATCATGGAACTTGAGGTCAAGGAAGACCTTAAAGCCCAGGTCCTTGAACGTCTTGACGATCTGGGGACCCTCAGCGTAATAGAGCGTCATGCCGACCTTGAGCCAGGCGGCATGGCCCGAAAGCTCGTGGGCAAGCTCGAGCGCACGCTCACGATCGCAGTCGAGAGCGACGATAACGCGGTCGCGGGCATCATTCTCTAGCATTCGAAAGCACCCACCAGCTCGTTGATGTCCTTTACGCCCTGGGACTCGGCCCAGGCCTCGAGCTCATGCGCGATCTTAAGCGAAGCGCACGGATCGACGAAGTTGGCCATGCCGACCGACACGCAGGTGGCGCCGGCCAGGATAAACTCAGCCGCATCCTCGCCAGTCATGACACCGCCGACACCGTTGATGGGGATATCGACGGCCTGGGCAACCTCCCAGACCATGCGCACGGCGATGTGGTGGCACAGCGGGCCCGAAAGGCCGCCCTTGGGCTTGGCCACGCGGGACTTGCGGGTATGAACGTCGATGGCCATGCCCTGGATGGAGTTGATGACCGAAAGGCCGTCGGCGCCGGCAGCCTCGAGGGCCTTGGCGATCTCGGCGACGTTGACCGGCGCCATCTTCACGAACAGCGGCTTATCGGTCACCTTGCGGCAAGCAGCCATAACGGAAGAGGCGCCCTCGGGCGTGGAGCCCATGGCGGCACCGCCGGCGGCGATATTAGGGCAGCTCACGTTGATCTCGTAGCCGGCAGCCCAGGGGCACAGCTCGACATACATCTCGAGTGCGCGGACAAACTCGTCAACGGAGTGGCCGGCAACCTGACAAATGACCTGGCAGCCGTCTTTGGACAGCTGTTCGAGCCACGGACCGGACTCGCGGGCAAAGGCGGCCACGCCGGGGTTCTGAAGGCCCACGGAGTTGATCATGCCGCCGGGAATCTCGGCCATGCGGGGCGCGGGGTTGCCGGGCCAGGGCTCGGCAGCGCAACCCTTGGTGGTGATGGCGCCCAGTTGGGAAACATCAAAGAAGTTCTGGAACTGCCAACCGTAGCCAAAGGTACCGGCTGCGGTGTTGATGGGGTTTTGCATCCTGACGCCGCCGAAATCGACGGCCATGTTCACGGTACCCACTAGAAGACCACCACCTTGGAAGCATCGAACACGGGGCCGCACATGCAAGCACCCTTCATACCGTCGACCGTCTCGACATTGCAGGTGTTGCAGGCGCCAAAGCCACAGCTCATCATGCGCTCGAGCGACACCTCGCAGTACGCACCGGCCTCGGCGGCAGCGGCG
>DBFDDV010000145.1:0-7427 GCA_048302525.1 Collinsella sp.
CTACAGTCCTGCTCGCACGGAGAGCACATTAAGTGCTCTCCGGCTCGTGCGGAACTCGCGATAAACCTTGTATACGCCCGCCCGCTCCCGAGGGGCTCCCATCCCAAATGCGGAGCAAAGCTCCGCACGCCAACTTTTTCTTTCAGCTAAAGAACGCCGGAAATTCGACGCTGGCTTGTTAACCTTGCTGGACGTTGTCGACGCCAAACCAGCCCAGAAGCTATATCGATACAGAAAGGTCCCCGGACGGAGGGGCCGGATATAAGGTTTATCGCGAGTTCCGCACGCAAAGAAGGCCACTTAATGTGGCCTTCGTCTTGCGCAGGACTGTAGAGCAGGAAACCTTATATCCGGCCCCTCCGTCCGGGGACCGCGCCGTACCAGCTACAGCGTCATGTTTGGATCGGCGTCGACGTCGAACGGCGAGATTTCTCCTCGGTCGAATTTACGGCGGGCAACCTCTGCGATCATGGCAGCGTTGTCGGTGCATGCCGAAAGAGGCGGCACCGTCACGCGGATGCCCTGGCGCCCGAGCTTCTTGATCATCATCTCGCGCAGATGCGGATTAGCCGAGACGCCGCCGCCGATGCAGTATTCCTTGCATCCGGTAGCATGCAGCGCGTTCTTGGCCTTCTTGTACTGAACGTCAAAGACTGCGGCCTCAAACGAAGCCGCCAGGTCGGGCAGATGAATCGTGCGTCCGGCCTTGGTCTCCTGCTCGATGTAGAGCGTCACCGCCGTCTTGAGACCCGAAAGCGAGAAGCGATAGTCCCCCCTGCTGTTAAGCGCACGGGGGAAATCGATCGCCTTGGGGTTGCCCGTCTCGGCAAGCTTGGAGATGATGGGGCCGCCGGGATAGCCCAGGCCCAGCGCCTTTGCCACTTTGTCAAAGGCTTCGCCCACGGCGTCGTCGAGCGTCTCGCCGAGCACCTCGTAGTCGCCCCACGCCTTGACGTGAACAAGCATGGTATGACCGCCCGAGACGAGCGTGAAGATAAACGGCGGCTTGAGATCGGGCTGCGCCAGCAGGTTGGCAAACAGGTGGCCCTCCAGATGATTGACACACACGAGCGGTTTACCGGCAGCATAGGCAAAGCCCTTGGCGAAGGCGACGCCCACCACCAGAGCACCCACCAGGCCCGGACCCTGTGTCACGCCAACAGCGGCGAGTTCGCTCGGCGCGATGGCTCCGCCCTCAAGACCAAGCGATGCCGCGGCATCCTCGAGCGCCGCGTCCACGACGCTCACGATAACCTCAACGTGCTTGCGCGAAGCGATCTCGGGCACTACGCCGCCAAAACGGGCATGAAAATCGATCTGCGTCGAAACCTGATTGGCCAGCATATTACCGTCCGCATCGATAATCGCCACAGCCGTCTCATCGCACGAACTCTCGATGGCAAGCACCAGGCGGCGACGCTCAATTTCGGCGCGTTCCTCAACGGTTCGCTCGGGTGCAGGTAGCGGCCATACACGCTGCTCAGCCGCCGTCGGCTCGGGCGAAGCGTTGTCGACCGGGAGCACCAAGGGCAGCGGCGCCGTCATGACGATGGCATCTTTGCCAACACCGTAGTAACCGCGGCGGCAGCCCGCCTCGGTAAAGCCCAGGGAGGCATAGAGTGCAATAGCGCCCTCGTTGCCGTCCTCGACCTCGAGCGAAGCCGTGGTGCAGCCGAGCATCTGGGCATCGTAGCTCACGTGCGACAGCAGCTTGCGGGCAATACCCTCGCGGCGATGCTTCGGATCGACGGCAACATCCAGAATCTGCACGTCACCGTCCACGACCATGCCACCGGCAAGCCCCAGCAGCTGACCGTCGTCGTGCGCCACCCACCAGCTGCGCGGCGCCGCAACATCCTCGCCCAGCTCGGATAGAAACATGCCCGGCGTCCACGCCTCGTGTCCAGCGCCTTCAAAGCAGGCGGCCTCCAGCGCACTTGCGCCCTCGGCGTCCGCCGCACCCATGGGGCGGAATTGCAGATGGCGACCGGCGAGCTCATCGGCAACGCCCGTAATTTCGCTCTGCGCGCTCTCGGCAAGACCGAGGCGTTTGCGCTCGTTTTCCTCGGCATCAGAAAGGCGCGTATAGATCGGAAGGACGCGGGCCGGGTCGCCGTCACCCGCGGCATGTGCAAGGAGGAGGCCCTCGCCCGAAGGCCACCACAAGCCGCGCTCTACGCAGCGAGCGACCTCATCCTCGCCCAGCAGCTTGCCATAGCGCACGAGACCGTCGCCAGTCAGCTGAACCTGGTCCCAGTCCGCGGCTTGGCGCCACTCATCAAGCGCCACGGCAGCCTTGACCACGTGCTCGCGCTCAAACTGGCGCTCGGGGCCCTCGTCGCTCAGTACATACAAAGCCGGATACACCTCGCCGCGCATGGCATCGGCCAGAATGCCGAGTTTGCCACGCACGCCAGCCTTCCACGCGGTCCATGCGCAGGCATCGAGCGTCGACACACCCAACAGCGGCACGTTGGCACCGCGCGCCAAGCCCTTGGCGGTGGAAATGCCGATACGCACGCCGGTAAACGAACCCGGACCGCGACCGACGACGTAACTGCCCACGTCGGCACGGTCCATGCCAGCCTCAGCAAGCACGCTGTCGACGGTATTCACGAGCTCCACATTGGCATGGCGACGGCACATATGGTCGCCACTCACCAGCTTCGCCTCGCCCGTCTGCCCATCAATCCAGCTTGCCGCGCAGGCAAGCATATCGGTCGAAGTATCGAGCGCCACCACCAGCGCGTAATCGTTATGCAAGCTCATCTTGTACAGCCTTATCAATCAAATCGGAAAGCTCCGCTGCGCGCTCGCCGTGCGCCTCGAGCGTTATCGTTCGCACGTCGCTATCGTTCTCATCACGCTTAAGCGTTACCGAAAGATACTCGTCTGTCAGTTCGTCCTGGAACTGCTCGCCCCACTCCAACAGACAGGCACCCTCATAGCCCAGTACATCGAAAATGCCCGTATCCTCGAGCTCGTAAGCATGCTCCAGACGGTACAGGTCAAAGTGGAACAGCGGAATACGCCCCTGGTCATGAACAGCCATGAGTGCGAATGTGGGACTCGTGACCATATGGCCGTCGCCCAGACCACGCGAAACGCCCTTGGTAAAGTGGGTTTTGCCCACCCCGAGGCCGCCGGTCAAGATCAGTACATCACCATCTTCCAGGCACGGCGCAACCAGCTCGCCAAAATGCTCCGTATCGGCAGAGCAAGCCGTTTTATAAATACCTACCCCCAGGCGCTCCAGGGACATATATGCTCCTTATTATTCCGAGGCACCCTCTGGCGCGGGATGCCGCTCCAGATAGTCGCCCAGCATCTTAAAATCTTCCTCCAACAGCTCCTGCCACGCCGGATTACGCAGCGCCGCCGCCGGATGGAACGTGGGCATCACCACAAAATGCCCCATCTGATGGAACCTGCCGCGCAGCTTGGTGATGCCGATCTCGGTCTTAAGCACAAAGTGCGTCGCGGGGTTGCCGAGCGTCACGATGATATCGGGCCAAATGCTTCGAATCTGCTCACGCAAAAACGGTGAACAGGCCAGCACTTCCTCGGGCCGAGGATTGCGATTTCCCGGTGGGCGGCACTTAAGCACGTTGGCTATGTAGACGTCTTCGCGCTTGAGGCCAGCCAGCGACAGGATACCGTTGAGATCCTCGCCCGCCGCCCCCACAAACGGCTCGCCTTGCAGATCCTCGTTACGCCCCGGCGCCTCGCCGATAAACATTACGCGGGCATGGGGGTTTCCCACGCCAAACACGATGTTATGGCGCGACTGGTAGAGCTGGCAGAGATGGCAGTCGCCTAAAACAGCCTCAATCTCCTCGAGCGCAACCTCGCGCGGCGCCTGGTGACTATGTCCGGGGATGTGCATGACACCCATAGTGGCTCCTACACGTAGACCTTGTCGAGACGCATGCCAAAGCCGCAAGCAACCTCGTAGTTAATCGTGCCACGCAGGCGCGCCATCTCGTCCATGGTGATCTCGGCATCACCATCACGGCCGACAATGATCATCTCGTCGCCATACTCGGCCTCGGGAATCTCATGCGCCGGATTGGACTGGATGGCGACCATAAACTGGTCCATGCAGATGTTACCCACCTGACGAATGCGTTCACCGCGATACAGCACGTCCATACGATTGGAGAGCGTACGCGAAAGACCATCGGCATATCCGATCGGCAGCGTGCAGATCTGAACGCGTGTGCGCGGTACGCGGTAGGTAAAACCGTAGCCCACGCCCTCACCCATCGCAGGATGCGCCACACGCGTCACGCGCGCATGGACGCTCATAACAGGATCGAGCTTCATCACGCGGCCGCTCAGCTCGCATGGCTGCATGCCGTACAAGCCAACGCCGGCGCGAATCATATCAAAATGCATCGAGGGATCGAGCATCGAGGACGGCGTGTTGGCACAGTGCACGATACCGCACTCAAAACCCGCGTCCTTAATGGCTTGAACGGCCTCGGTAAAGCGTTGGCACTGCAGCTTGTAGTCCCAACCCGAAGGTTCATCGGCCGTTGCGAAGTGCGTAAAGACGCCATCGCACTGGATACCGCGATGGAAGCTAATACCACGAACAAAGTCGAGCACCTGCGTGTAGTGAACACCGATGCGGTTCATGCCCGTCTCGATGGCTAGATGGTACTTGCCCACCTTGTCTGCCGCGACAGCACACTCGCCATAGGCAAGGGCGAAATCGGACGTATAGACCGAAGGCATGATATCGAACTCGAGCAACGTCGGAATGGCCTCGATAGGCGGCTCGCTCAGGATCAGGATGGGTTTTGTGATCCCGCCCTGTCGGAGCTCAACACCCTCGTTGACCGTTGCCACCGCGAACATGTCGGCTCCGGCCGAGTACATGATTTTGGCGCACTCGACGGCACCATGGCCATAGGCATCGGCCTTGACCACGCAGCACAGTCGCTGACGCGGATCGAGCAGGTTCTTGTAAGCCCTCGTGTTGCGGCGAAGCGCCCCTCGGTCAATCTCAACCCAGGACCAGCGCGTCAAATCGGCTTTATTCATGATTAGTCATCCGACCCTTCGTCCATGATTCCCAGATCATCGAGTGCATCCTTTGCCGCCAATTCCATGGCAGGACCGATCAAGTCGATTAAATCGGTCGCAATAACACTCTTCTCACCGTACTCCGTCGCCGCGGCAAAACCCGCGTAACTGTGAAGCGCAACGGCATACGAATACAGCAGCTCCCAGCGATCCATCTCATCACGCATGGTAGCCAGTGTGCCGGCCAAAATGCCCGCAAGGACATCGCCCGAACCGGCAGTCGCCAACGACGCCGGACCCGAGAGCGGCAAAAGCACACGCTCAACGCCACAGATAGCCGTCGTCGGTCCCTTGGCAATAACCACGAGATTGTCGGAGCCGGCAGCCCAGACAACCTTCTGCGCGGCCGCGATTGCAGTCCCCAGATCGTTAACCTCGTCACCGGCAACCAAGCGCGAAAGCTCGCGATAGTGCGGCGTCATGACGAGCGGCTGCTCACGGCGGTACATCTCAGGGTTGCTATCGATACCGTCGATAGCGATCTTAGAAAGGCAGTTGAGCGCATCGGCATCAAGGATCAGCGGTACATCAAGCTCCAACAAGCCCGAAACCACCTGCATGGCACCGGCAGACGTCGTCATGCCCGGCCCGCACAGTACGCAGCTGTATTTCTTTGCAATCTCGCACACGGTCATACGAGCAGCGGCACCAAAAGAGCCGCGGGAATCGGACGGAATAGCAAAAACCGGAATCGAGGGAAGTGCCATACGAATAAGATTGGCACACGCATCGGGCGTCGCGACAGCCACATAGCCGGCACCCGCACGGGCAGCAGACTTGGCGGCCATAATGGCAGCGCCAGGATACTGCGCCGAGCCGGCAACAATAAGGACGGAACCGCGAGAATACTTATCGATATTCGTGGGCAGCGGAGCAAAGAAACCCACCAGGTCACCGGGCTCGACAATCTCGGCGGCATGGTCGACATCATCGATGACCTCATCAAGGCGATCATAGAGGCCACCGCAAACCAGATCACCGGCGTACTCTGGGCCATCAGCGCTGTAGAGGCCAATCTTGGGCGTGATCATCGTGACCGTGCGCTCGGCACGGATGCAGTCGTCGTCGACAACACCGGTCTCGGCATTCAGGCCCGAAGGAACATCGATGGACACCACATGGTCGGCGCAGTCGTTAACTGTCGGAATCCAGATGGAGAACGGTGCACGCAGGTCACCGTGGAAACCGGTACCAAAAATAGCGTCAACAACAACGTCGGCCTTATCGATCAAAGCCTCAAGCTCATCTCGCGAGGGACCGACACATACATGTACGTCACGGCCGGCGGTACGGCGGGCAACATGGCGAGCCAGAGCGGCAGGAATCTCATCCGGCTCGACCGGAGACACGATGTCCACGTCAACGCCCTTATGGCTCAAGATATCAGCCGCGACCCAGCCGTCGCCACCGTTGTTGCCAAAACCGACCAGAACAAGGACGCGATCGGGATTGAGTTTTAGAATTTCACGAGCAGCAAACTCACCCGCCAGTTCCATAAGCTCGGCCTTCGAAGTTCCTTCGCGTTCGATAATATCCTCGAGGCGAACGACTTCCTCGGTACTCAAAACCGGTTTCATCTATGCTCCTAGCGTATCTTGCGAAGCATCGCCCTGGTGCTCCGCCAAAGCTGAATTTTGCAGTTGCTCAAGCTCATCTAAAACCGAGCGAGCCTCTTTATAAGTTTGTGCAACGCGTTCCTTGGTGCTCACCTTTTCTTCCTTAGGCTTAGGTCGAGCATCCTCGGTGATCGCAATGGCGTTGGCTACGGCCAAATCACCCGTCAAGGTAATGGAAAGCGCAACTTCAACGACACCCAACTCTTGAGCAATCTCGAGCGCTCGACCCGAAAGCACAGCTTTAGGCTTTCCAAGCTTATCGCGCGTTACCGAGACGTCTTTGCGGCCGACGCCCTGACTAAAACCCGTACCAAGAGCCTTGAGGACCGCTTCACGAGAAGCAAAACGGCTCGCATAGTGCGCTGCAGGACGCGATGAAGCGTCGCAATATGCGCACTCTTCTTCGGTAAACACACGCCGAGCAAACGACGGCGTCTTTTCAAGGATTGATTTCATGCGGGAAATCTCGACGATATCAACGCCGATACCAGCTTCAGCCATGTTCACCTCCATATTGCACAGACTAAGTTATTGTAGCCCGTTAACGGAAGATGCGACAAACGAGGGTCATAAAACACAGCGAGTTTGTTAGATCTAGCTTAACGCAAAAAAGGGGGAGGCCGCGAGGCCTCCCCCCTTCTAAGTTCAAGCGTACGGCTCGGTGCCGTCCACCGGTCAGCGGCGCCCTGGCCTCCCACGGGCTGACCCCGCAGTACTCTC
>DBFDDV010000146.1:0-6836 GCA_048302525.1 Collinsella sp.
GTTATACCCTAAGAGCAAACCACCCCTTTTAGGGGTGGTTTTGATTTCACGTCACCTTGTCTCAAATGCGACCCGCTCACTCATTTATGCTCTACCTACGGTGTTTCCGTTCTTGGGAGATTTGTCGCTTCTTGCTTGCGTCAATGTATGATTATCTTCTGCGTTAAACGGAATTCGATGTTCTTGAGGGTAGGGGATTTCTTTGGGTCGTACTGGGGATATGACGCCGTCTTTGCGTTGGCGGTTGGGTGTTGCTGGTGGGGTGGCGCTCGTTGTGCTGCTTGTTGACCAGTTGACCAAGCTTGCGGTTCGTGCCGTGGGCGATGCACTGCATGTGACCGTCATCCCCGGCGTGATCGACTTCCTGTTTGTCCGCAATATCGGCGCTGCCTTTAGCATGGGCGAGGGGCATGGCATCGCGTTTGCCGTGCTGGCGCTGGCGGTCATTGTCGCTATTGCCGTGTACCTCATTCGTGCACCCCAGCTCGCCCATCTTGAGGTTGTGGGCATGGCGATGGTTGCGGGCGGTGCTATCGGCAACGCTATCGATCGTTTGGCCTTTGGCTTCGTGACCGATTTTATTGCCACCACCTTCATCGACTTCCCCGTCTTCAATGTGGCCGATATCGGCATTACCTTGGGCGTCGTGCTCGCCCTCTTCGGATACATGTTCTTGAGCCCCGCGGCCCGCGAGGTTGATGCGACTGCCGAGCTCAATGCCCGTGATGAGGCCCGCGCTAAGCGCAAGGCCAAGCAGCGTGGGGAGCGTGCCCGCAAGATTCGCGAAAGGAATGAGCGTTAATGGCCGACATCCATATTCTTGTTGCCGACGATTCCGCTGGTCAGCGTCTTGACGCCTATTTGGGCGCCAACGATGGCTGTCCCACGCGCTCTGCCTGCGCGCATCTGATCGAGGGAGGCGCCGTTGCCGTCAACGGTGAGACTTGTCTCTCTAAAAAGTGCGCCGTACGCGCCGGCGATCGCATCTCGGTCGACTTGCCCGAGCCGCACGACCCGACCGACGTGATTCCCGAGGCCATTCCCCTCGATATCCGCTACGAGGACGACTACCTTATCGTGCTCTCCAAGCAGCGTGGCCTGGTGTGCCATCCCGCCCGCGGCCACGAGAGCGGCACGCTTGCGAACGCCTTGGTCTACCACTGCGGTATCGATCATCTTGGTACCGTGCAGGGTGAGGACCGCCCCGGCATCGTGCATCGCCTGGATCGCGATACCTCGGGCCTTATGCTCGCGGCAAAAGACGACGACACCCAGCGCGCGCTTCAAAATCTCATTCGCACGCGTACGCTCGACCGCCGCTATATCACGCTTGTCCACGGGCACATCGCCATGGACGAGGGCACCATCAATACCGGTATCGCCCGTTCTACGCGCGACCGCGTCAAGATGGCGGTTTCGGACGACCCCTTTGCCCGTCAGGCCATTACGACCTTTAAAGTCCTCGAGCGCTTTGATTCCACGCGCTTTGACAATGGTTATACGCTCGTTGAGTGCCATCTGTTTACCGGTCGCACGCACCAGATTCGCGTGCATATGCGTCATATCAACCACGCCTGCGTGGGCGATCCACTCTACGGCAAGTGCGATGCGCGCGCCGACCAGGGCCTGACCAGGCAGTTCCTTCATTCCTGGCGCGTGGCGTTCGACCATCCCGTGACGGGGGAGCGCATTGAGTGCCGCGACGAGTTGCCGTGGGATCTCGCTGCGGTTCTCGACGATCTGGCTCCGCGCTCGCTTGGCCGCACCGCCGCCGGCGACGACATCGTCCCGCAGCTTGGCCTTCTCGAAGCCTAGCCGGTATTAGGTGGTTTCTTGAACTCGGTAAGCCTGCGGTAAGATATACGGTTGTTTACGTAACGCGTTCTCGGGAGCCTGCATGCTCGCCTTTTTACAAACTAACACGCCCATCGTGATCTTTAACCAGATTGTGGTTACGCTGCTCACGGTCTGCTTTCTGTACCAGGTGGTCTTCTTTGTCATTGGCGCTCTTCGTGGCGAGGTCGCGCCTCCCAAGGCCAAAAAACTCCATCGCTATGCCTTTTTTATCGCGGCGCATAATGAGGAGGCCGTGATCGCCAACCTCGTTCGCTCCATCAAGGACCAGGATTATCCGTCCGAGCTCATCGAGGTTTTCGTGGTCGCCGATGCCTGCACCGACAACACGGCGCAGCTCGCGCGCGAGGCCGGTGCCATTGTTTACGAGCGCAATGACCTGGCCCGCAAGGGCAAGAGCTGGGTCATGGACTTTGGCTTCGACCGCATTCTCAACGAGTATCCCGACACGTTTGAGGGCTACTTTATCTTCGATGCCGATAACGTTATCTCCCGCGATTACGTTTCCAAGATGAATGATGCCTTTGACCAGGGCTTCCATGTGGTCACGAGCTATCGCAATTCCAAGAACTTCGGCAGCTCGTGGATCTCGGCTGCTAATGCCACGTGGTATCTACGCGAGGCGCGCTTCCTCAACAACGCGCGTAATATCTGCAAGACGTCCTGCGCTGTTTCGGGTTCGGGCTACCTCATCTCCGCCAGCGTTATCGAGGGCATGCACGGTTGGCAGTTCCACACGCTGACCGAGGACATTCAGTTCACCACGTTCTGCGCCATTCACGGCATTCGCATTGGCTATGCGCCGGCGGAGTTCTTTGACGAACAACCCGTGACGTTTAAGGCGTCCTGGAAACAGCGCATGCGTTGGACCAAGGGCTTCTACCAGGTGTTCTTTACTTACGGTAAGCACCTGGTCAAGTCGATCTTCCGCTACCATCGCTTTGCCGCCTACGACATGTTCATGACGATCGCCCCGGGTATGCTGCTGTCGCTCATCTCGATGCTCGCCAATGCGACGTTCCTGATCGTGGGTGGACTCTCGCACGGCTTTTTGGCTACCGAAGTCGAGATGCAGGCCTGTGCCGCTTCGCTCATTATGACCTTCGCCATGATGTATCTGACTTTCTTTATCCTGGCGCTGCTCACGACTATCTTTGAGTACAAGCACATTCACTGCGCGCAAAAGTGGCGTCTGGTGACTAACCTGTTTACCTTCCCGATCTTTATGTTCAGCTATATCCCCATCACGGTGGCCGCGCTGTTCCTGAAGGTCGACTGGGTCCCGACGCAGCACGCCGTCAGCGTTACCCTTGACGAGGTCATGCAAGGCGCCAAATAACCACCACCAAAACCACCGCAAAGGGGACAGGCACCTTTGTGGTGGTTTTTGCTTTTGAGCAGCTGCTCAAGGAGGTTTTCGATGATCTATATCCCGTTTTGGATTTGCATCTTTGCCGGCGCGTGGATTGATGCCCGTGAGCGGCGGTTTCCCAATGAGCTTGCCGGCGCATGTGCCGTGGCGGCGTTAGCAGGCGTTTGGCTCGACAGGGGCGTTAACACTGCACTTGATCATGCCGGTCTTGCGGTCATCGTCTACCTTGCCCTTGTGCTTACTGAGTCGCTCTGGCGGCGCCTTCGTCAAGCCCCGGGGATTGGCATGGGGGACGCCAAAGCACTCTTCGCGCTTTGCACGCTCGACCCTATGGGTGGCATCGTGGCATTTGCCGTCGCACTCCTGGCCCTGGCCCTCTCCTGCCTCTTCACAAAATCGCGCTCCCTGCCATTGCTCCCGTTTTTAGTGCCGATTTTTGCCATAATCGAGGTCGTGGGCTGCACTCTGTAACCGATTGCGCATCGTTCTTAAGGAGCATGCCATGGCAACTAATCAAGAAACGGCCGCCATCAAGGCGCGTATGGACCGTATTCCTTCGGCGTTGTCGCCCGAGCTCGTCGAGCGCATTGCCGCCAATCGTGCTTCGGGCACTGTCAATCCGTATCGTTGCAACGACGACCAGGTCATTCGTCGTGTCGATCGCGATGCGGACAAAGGCACGCTTATGCGTCCGGCGTTTATGCGCGATACCGAAAAAATCCTCCATCTACCGGCGTACACCCGTTATGCAGGCAAAACGCAGGTTTTTAGCTTTCGAAGCAACGACGACTTGTCGCGTCGTGGTCTACACGTGCAGCTCGTCTCGCGCATTGCGCGCGATATCGGTCGCGCCCTCGGGCTCAACTGCGATCTGATTGAAGCGATCGGTCTGGGTCACGACTTGGGGCACACGCCTTTCGGCCATGCCGGCGAGCGATTCCTCAACGATATCTATCACGAGCGCACGGGTCGTTATTTTTTCCATAACGTGCAGTCGGTCCGCGTGCTCGATGCGCTGTACGGTCGCAACGTGTCGCTTCAGACGCTCGATGGCGTGCTCTGCCACAACGGCGAGTACGAGCAGCGTGTGTTCGAGCTCTCGGACATGGGTTCCTTTGACCAGTTCGATCGAACCGTCGAGGATTGCATTGCCACAGGCTATAGCGCAATTGAGCACTTGCGCCCCATGACGCTTGAGGGCTGTGTCGTTCGCATCTCGGATATTCTTGCCTATGCGGGGCGTGATCGCCAAGACGCCATTGCGGCGGGCCTGCTGTCACCCGACGCTTTTGACGATGGGCTTGGCGGAGCATACAACAGCTGGATTCTCACGCATGCCTCTATCGATATCGTCGAGCACAGCTATGGCAAGCCGCGCATCGAGATGAGCGAGGACCTGTTCGAGGAAATCCGCCGCGCTAAGCGCGAGAACTACGAGAAGATCTATAGCAAGGGCGGCATCGAGGGCGACTCCGAAACGGAGCTGCGCGAGGCGTTCGAAAAGCTCTATGACCGTTGCCTGCAGGATATAAACGAAGGCGACGAGTCTTCGTATATCTTTAAGCATCACATTTCGCGCATTGAGCGGCAGCTTTCCTACTACAATCGCACCTATGCATGGCAGGATGATAAAGATCAGACCGTAGTGGATTACATTTCGAGCATGACGGACGGCTATTTCTGTGAGCTGACGAGCAAGCTGTTCCCGGGGCTGAAGTTTCCGCATCGTACCTATATTAACGAACGGTAGTTCGTATATTTTCGGTATACTGTTGAGGAACAACGATTTTGATGGATGCACGGGATAGCTATGGACGACCTTTTTTCTGCCTCGACGCGCGAGCGTTCCTTTAAAAATGCGCCGCTTGCGGTGCGCATGCGCCCCAATTCGCTCGACGAGTATGTGGGCCAGCAAAAGGCCGTCGGTAAGGGCTCATGGTTGCGTGCCGCGATCGAGCACGACGTGCTTTCGAGCGTGATTCTGTACGGGCCGGCCGGTACGGGTAAGACGACGCTGGCCCACATTATCGCCAACCATACCAAGAGCGAGTTTGTCGAGGTCAGCGCCGTCACGGGTACTGTGAAGGACCTGCGTCGCGTGATTGACGAGGCCAAGACGCGCCTGAATACCTACGACCGCCGCACCATTCTATTCATCGATGAGATTCACCGCTTCTCTAAGTCGCAGCAGGATGCCCTGCTGCATGCAGTTGAGAACCGTACCGTCATTATGATTGGCGCTACGACAGAGAACCCGTACTTTGAGGTCAACTCGGCACTGTTGTCGCGCGGGCGCGTGGTGGAGCTTGAACATCTGAAGGATGAGGATATCGCCACGCTTATTGAGCGTGCGCTCGAGGCACCACAGGGCTTGAACGGAAAGTTCTCGGCCGATGAGGATACGGTCAAGACCATTTGCACGCTGGCAGCGGGTGACGCTCGCTCGGCGCTCACGACGCTCGAGCTTGCGAGCGAGATTGCCGTCACGCGTCCCGATACCGAGGGAACGCCAGCGCCTGCGGCGGGGGAGCGCTATCCCATCACCGTGGATGACGTGAAGATTGCCAACCCGCGTCGCGGCTTTACGTATGACAAAAACGGCGACATGCACTACGACATCATCAGTGCGTTCATCAAGTCCATGCGCGGTAGTGACCCCGATGCCACGATCTATTGGCTCGCGCGCATGATCGATGCTGGGGAGGATCCTAAGTTTATCGCTCGCCGCATTATGATTCACGCTTCTGAGGATGTTGGCAACGCCGACCCGCAGGCGCTTTTGGTGGCGCATGCCGCGTTTAAGTCTGCCGAGGTCATTGGCTATCCCGAGTGCCGCATTAACCTGGCTCAGGCTGCACTCTATGTGTGCTTGGCGCCAAAATCCAACGCGTGTGAGGCTTCGATCGATGCGGCACTGGCCGATATCCATTCTAGTGGGCTTCGCGAGGTGCCGAGTTATCTGCGCGATCGCCATCGCCCGGGCAGCGATGAATACGGTGTGTATAAGTATCCACATGATTATACCGAAGGCTGGGTCGATCAGCGCTATTTGCCCGAGGGACTGGAGCGCGGCGTGTTCTGGCAGCCTGCCGGCCGCGGTTGGGAAGAATGGCGCGTAGAGCAAAGCGAACGCGACCGCAGCGGGAATGCACCGAAGTAGCTGCTGATAATTTTGTCCCACGTTGCTGCTCTTGGCATGTTCGGTCCTCTTTGGGGTACCATGGAAATCGTCTGTATATCGATTCCTTTGGGAGGATTGTATGAGTCCCATTCAAATCGCCCTGCTGCTGCTCGCCGTTGCCGGCGTGTGGGCCATCGTTGAGATCGCGCTTACCCTGCGCAAGACCCGCACCGTTGTCGACTCGCTCGATAAGACCGTCAACGACCTTAACAACACCATCGCCGAGGCTCAGCCTGTGGTGGCAAAGCTCGATGGCGCTGTCGATGAGCTTACGCCGGCGCTTGCTCAGATGGAGCCGCTGCTTAAGTCGAGCAAGACGGCAGTTGATGCCCTTACCTCCAATCTCGTAGAGGTCGAAGCCGTGGTTCGCGACATTTCCGAGGTTACGGGCAGCATGGCCGAGGCCAGCAATGCTGTGTCGAGCGTGAC
>DBFDDV010000147.1:0-6483 GCA_048302525.1 Collinsella sp.
GTACTGCACATACCCCAAAATCGCAGCGACCGCACTCGTCATGTCGTTCGTAGCATGCCTGTTGATGTTGCCGCTCCAAATGATCAACGATATCGCGTTCCACCAAAAGGAGTTCCAACCCGCGGGCATATATACCGCTATCGCACTCACCGTAATCGAACTCGCCATCTTTTGCTATTGCGCTCTTGCGCCGCGCTTTGGAATGCAGGGCAAACAGTGGAAGGAACTGCAGAGCAGGCTTGCGGTGGCCCAGACCAACAAGGACCATTCCGCGGAGGTCGCCGGCGTGCTTGCCACGCAAGCTGCCGGCCGCCTGCTCAAGAACAGCGACAACGATCTCGCGCGCAACCTGGGCGGTGCCGCGGAGGTCGCCAGCGCCGTGGGGGCAGTCACCACGGCGGCAGACGTGCTGGCCGAGACCTCGAGCAATGCCGAGGCCATGGCAAACGCATACGGTGTGACGATTCCAAGCGTCAAGAAGCAGATCATAGCTCTCGCGGTGGTGCCCGCCATTGTGCTGCTTGGCGTCTACATCCCGCAGTTTGTCCAGGGAAATAACAAGCTTCAGGTAAGAAAGGCTGCAGCCGCCGAGCAGCTCGCCATCGCGCAAGATGCCTTGGAGCCCGTGTGCGAACGCGTCGCGGCAGACGACCCATACGAGTCGTATCACGACTACGGCTACCGCATAATCGGCTATCTACGCGACAATGACCTCGGCGCTCAAGCAGCCTATGTCTACCTTTCTTTTGATGCAGACGGCATGCTCACGGACGTCGATTACATCAGTCAGATCGACCCCGAGGCAAGCCTTGCAGACGACCTCGCCCGCGCCGAGCAGGATATCGCGACGCTCTGTGCCCCGCTCAATGGGCTGGACGTTTCCGTTGCCACACCGGGCCTCCTCACGCCGTGCAGCCTGTCGGATGAATTTAAGCAGGCATTTTTAGCCGGCTCCCTATATGAAGAAATCAGCATCAAGACGGAGGGCGAATCCATCAGGTCGTACTACACCTTTGACACCGAGCCCAAAGAAGAGTTCGACGAATACACCCATCCGGAAATTAGGCTCATGCTCTCTGCAAAGAAGAACTAAAGGCTTACGCTCTTATTGCCGCTCGCGAACATCGTCTATATCTCGAGGTCTAATACTTTTCCAAGAAGTGAACGACCGTTTTTGAACCCCCGAAGCATCGACATTTTCTGACGCCAAAACCGCAGGATTCAACAATCGAAACCGCAGGAAATTGCATCTCAAAAGTGTCGATACTTCGGGGGTCCATTTTGGCTCGTTCACTTGTCGGAAAAGTATTAGACCTCGAATTCACAAGCCGCTCAATGTGACAAAGGAACTGTCCCTTTGTCACATTATTCGGAGCGCAGGGCTTCGACAGGGTCCTTCTTGGATGCGCTGCGGGCCGGCAGCAGGCCGGCAACAACCGTCAGCAGCACCGAAATCGCGATGAGTACCAGCGCATCCTGCACGGGCAGGCTCATCAGGTTGGGCACCTGTTTGGCCGCAAGTGCCCAGGTATTAACCGGAAAACTCACGAGCACCACGACGATAATGGCAAAGACGCCGGCGATGAGACCTTCGATAAAGGTCTCGGCATTGAATACGTTGGCCACGTTGCGCTTCGACGCGCCGATTGCGCGCAGAATGCCAATCTCCTTCTTGCGCTCCAGTACGCTGATGTAGGTGATGATGCCGATCATGATGGAGCTCACCACCAGGCTGATACTCACGAATGCGATGAGCACCAAGCTGATGGTGTTCACGATGTCGGTCACCGAACCCATGATGATACCCATGTAGTCTGTGTACGAGATTGCCTGCTCATCGTGGCCGGCGGCTTTGGCCTGCTTGTTGTACGCATCGATGTAATCGAGCACGCGCTCCTTGGCCTCAAAGTCACGCGGGAAAATCTTGACCGAGATGGGGTCCGCCTCATCCGCGTAGCCCAACGTGGTCAAATTGTTGTCGTAGGTGAGCTTCGACGCCTTGGCGTAACTCATCATGAGCGAACTCAGATCCTCGGCGTCCATGTTGAAGTGAATGGCATTGGCAAAGGCGCTCGCATCCACACGCATGGCGCCCGCCAAGTTGGCAATACTCGAAGACATCTGCGTCGCCATCTGGTCCATGAGCCCTGCCGCGCCTGCCTTGAGTTGAGCTGACACCGTCGCCGCAATCTGGTCGCTGATCGACTTCATCATCTGATCCATAGCCTGCTGCAGATACGGAGCCAGCTGCTTTTGCACATAGTCGGTCATCGCCTGTTTCAGGCGCTCGGCAAGAGCATCGCCGCCCAGCGCCTTGAGCTGTGCCAGGCATTGCTGGGCTGCGGCATCATGCTCAAGATACGCCGAGAATGCGGCAGCAAGCTTTGACGTGTCCTTAAGATCTTCGGGTGACAGCGCCTTAAACTGTTCCGACTGTATAAAACCCGTGAACAGCTGGTTGGCGAGCACCCCCACTTGCCGCATCTGCTCGGGCGTAAGCTCCAACCCATCGAAGACGCCTGAGAAATCGGGGGTTGGTGCCTTGGCCATGATGTCACTGAAGTCGACGTCCTTGCCAACGTCCGAAAGGTCAATGTCCAGCCCGGACAAATCAAGACCCGACAGGTCCATACCGCCGGCCGCACCCGAGAGCGCAGACGCATCGAACGAGAACGCGCTCTTGAGCGCCGCCTCGTCCACACTGAACATGCTGCCCAGATCCACTCCTTGCCTGGCCTCGCCTTGCAGCTCATCGAAAGACTTACCCGTAAAGACATCCGTCTCGGGGTGGGCGAGCTGCTCCTGCACAATCTGTGAATCGGCGGCGCGCTCCATAAGCTGGCGAGTCAGCGCATGCGTATAGGCAATGCCCGGGGACAACGCGCTCGCATTGGCTGTCTCGTTAGGTCGCACCACGCCCACAATGTGCACGTCGATACCGTCGGCAACCTTGGCTGCCATAAAGTCGGCGTCGCCAGACATGTCAGTCCACATGCCGGTCTCTTCGTTTTTGCGATACGCATCGGCCGGCGACAGCACCTTAAACGTCGTGGACAGCGCATCGTCGTAGGTAAAGTCGTCGCCGGTCTCGGGCGTCTCAATCTTACCGTCAGCCGTCATAGCACTGTTTACCAAATCGTTGAGCTCATCGATATCCAGCGCACCGATGCTGTAGAGCGTATAGTCGCCCACCGTACCGCGGCTCGAAAGCACCATCACGGCTTCGTTGGCAGACGTGGGCCAATGGCCGGCGACGACATCGTACTGGCTGTCGAGCAAGCTCTGGTCGTCGATCATCTCGTTAAAGACCGAGGTTCCCATGGATTCCATGCTCACCGTCGCCGCCGAGCTCGCGCCTCCGCTCATGGCCTCGGTCATGGCGTTGGGCACCAGCCGGACAGGCTTCTCATCGCCCTTGCCGGCACGATAGACAACCGGCGATACACCGTAGCCGTACTGAATGGCATTGACCTCTTTATCGATGCCGTCACCACCGGCATCGAGCCATGCCTTAAAGCTCGTCATGTCGTTGGACTTAACGCTCGCAAACATATCCTTTACGGCCGTGACCACGGGAATCTTATCGGTTCCCTGAGCCTTGCCGCCGGCACTGTCGTCGGACAAATCCACGTTTTCAGGCGAGCCATCATCCGCAGCCCCCTGCCCGCCCATCATGGACGACAGGTCGTAATCCTGCTTGGAGATCGTAAGCGGGTAGCTCGAAAGCGTATCCTCCTCGACCTTTTTGATGTAGCCGTTTACGCCGTTGGACAGCGCCAGAATCGCCGCGATACCGATAATGCCAATCGAGCCTGCAAATGCCGTCATGGCCGTGCGGCCCTTCTTGGTCATGAGGTTTCGGGCAGAAAGCCCCAGCGCCGTCACAAAGCTCATCGAGGTTTTGCGCGTAGGCTTAGCCTCGCGACGCGCGACCTTGGCAACATCAAAGGGGTCGGAATCGTCGGTGATCTTGCCGTCCGCCAGGTTGACGATGCGCGTGGCGTACTGGTACGCCAGCTCGGGATTGTGCGTGACCATAATAACCAGACGGTCGCGCGCCACGTCCTTGAGCAAATCCATGACCTGCACGGATGTCGTTGAATCCAAAGCGCCAGTCGGCTCGTCTGCCAGCACAATCTCGGGATCATTAATCAGGGCGCGGGCGATGGCCACGCGCTGCATCTGTCCGCCCGATAGCTGGCTCGGGCGTTTGCTAACGTGCTCGCCCAGACCGACTTTCTCCAACGCCTCGCGCGCACGCTGGCGGCGCTCGGCATGCCCCACGCCCGTGAGCGTCAGCGCCAGCTCAACGTTTTCCAAAATGGTCTGATGCGGAATGAGGTTATAGCTCTGGAACACAAAGCCGATGCGGTTGTTGCGGTAGGCATCCCAATCGCGATCGTGAAAGTCCTTGGTCGAAATACCGTCGATCAGCAGGTCGCCCGAGTCAAAGTGGTCGAGTCCGCCGATAACGTTGAGCATCGTAGTTTTGCCCGAGCCTGAGGGACCCAGAATGGCCACGAACTCGTTATCGCGAAAAGACAGGCTTACGTTGTCGAGCGCCACCTGCGTAAACGACTGCGTGACGTACCTTTTGCAAATTCCTTTGAGCTCCAGCATGGACGGCAACCTCTCCTGCGCAGGCACCCTGCCCGCTCTCCTCCGCCGTTCGTATTCGACGCGTTTGTCCTACTCTATCCCCATTTTTTGCCGGCGCCAGTGAGGAATGTAACGAACCGCGCCAAAAAACGAACGGGACAGTGCCCAAAAAGAGGTCCCGAGCGGGACCTCTATATGGTGGAGCTTATCTTGAAAGGTAGCGGACTACTTCGCACAGTGGCGCACGATCCACGCTATGCTTTACGCGTTTTTACTGCTCGCTATTCGCAATCGCCTGATCGATAAGCTTGTTGAGTGCTGTGCGCTGCTCGGCGGAGCTGATGGCTCCCACGATTGGATCCCCTACGATGTTGCCATTCTGATCGATGACATACGTTGTCGGGAACGAGAACAAATTTGACGTGAACTTACCGGCCTCGCTATCCGACTTGAACCAGATGTTCTTATATGTCACGCCCTTCTTGCTCAGCACGTCCTTGGCATCTGTAATCTCGCCCTTGTTGCCATCGAGCGTAAAGGAATTGACGCCCACGACCTGGCCGCCCTTCTTGGCAAGCTCCTTATTCAGGTCCTCAAGGTCGCCCAACTCACCCACGCACGGCTTGCACGTGGTGAACCAGAAGTTCATGACGGTGACCTTGTTCTTAGCGAACAGCTCGTCGCTGCTCACGTCGTTGCCATCCAGGTCTTTGCCCGTAAAGCTGGGGAACTTCGTCGCCTCGCTCGAAGCATTGGCACCAGCCGTCATGCCAGCGGTCGAAGCGTCGACGCTCTCGCCTGAGCTCGGCGTGCTTCCACAGCCGGGGAACTCCTTCTCCAAGCTCTCGAGCTTGTCCTCGATCTCCTTGATCTGCTGTGCACCGGCCTTGAGCGTCTTAAGCTCATCCGCCGTGAACTCATCCTTGGCGCCGTCGATGGTCTTGAGCAGGAAATCGCCGTAATTGCTGCCGTCCTCAATCATTGCCGAGTCTTTATTTGCCGCATTGAATACCTTTTCCCACAGCGCGTTATCACTCGAAAAGATATCGTTCTCCTTCTGCATGAGTTTTGCATACAACTCGGCGGCCTCGTCGGCATTGGTCGGCTTCTGCGCAATGAGTTCTGCGATCTTAGAATCGGAGCCCGCAGATTCGCTCGCATTGCCACCAGGTGCCGAGCACGCCACAAGGCACAAGGCCAATACCGGCACCATAAACAGGGCCGCAATTTTAGAAAGCTTCATGGTCATTCCTCCGTTTTGTCGAAGCTTGTTTACTTTTTATCGGCGGTCAAGGGGAGCTTTTCCGCCGACACATCCAGGCCATAGCGATAGCTGATGGCATCGACGGGACAGGCCCCGATGCACTTTCCGCACCGGATACATTCGGCATGATTGGGCGCGCGGACCACATCAACGTCCATCTGACAAACCTCCGAGCACTTGCCGCACGAAACACATTTGCATGCATCGACCCGGATCCCCAGTAGGGATACCTTATTCATGAGCGCATAGAATGCGCCGAGTGGGCAAATCCATTTGCAGAAGGGGCGGTAGAACAAAACGCTCAGCACTACCACGCCAATGAGAACGACAAGTTTCCAAGTAAAGAGATGTCCCAACGCAGATCGAATGCCGGCATTGGTAATGGCCAGAGGAATGGCGCCCTCGAGCACGCCCTGCGGACAGACGTATTTGCAAAAGAACGGGTCGCCCATGCCCACGTCGTTAACCACCAAGACGGGCAGCAGTACCACGGCAAACAGCAGCACGACGTACTTGATGTACGTGAGCGGCTTAATCTTTTTCGTGGAGAACTTTTTGCCGGGAATCTTGTGAAGCAGCTCCTGAAGCCAGCCAAACGGGCACAGAAAGCCGCATACAAA
>DBFDDV010000148.1:0-36202 GCA_048302525.1 Collinsella sp.
CGTCAGCACCACCGAACTCGTCGTAGCCGGCCCAGTCGAGCTGCTGCGGGAGCTGCTCGTCCAGGTCCTTGAGCTCAACCGGAGCCCACTCGGGCAGCGACTTGGCGTTGGGCGAAGCCGGGCCGTCGATGTCCACGTAGCCGTCGGCCGTACGATACGTCAGCTTGGCGTTGGCGTACGGCTTGAGGCCGGTACCGGCCGGGATCTTCTTACCGACGATGACGTTGGACTTAAGGTCGAGCAGGTGATCGACCTTACCCTCAATGGCAGCCTCGGTAAGGACGCCAGCGGTACGGATAAACGAAGCACTCGACAGCCAGGAGTCGATGTTAGACGCGACCTTGAGCGTACCCAGGATGACGGGCTCGGCCACGGGGGCCTGACCGCCCAGACGGGCAACGCGCTCGACCTCGTCGGCGAACTCGTAGCGGTCGACGTACTGACCAAGCAGGTACTTGGAATCGCCGGGGTTGGTGATCTGAACGCGACGCAGCATCTGACGTGCGAGCACCTCGATGTGCTTGTCGTTCAGGTCGACGCCCTGGCTGGTGTAGACGTCCTTGACGCTCTCGACGAAGGTGTGCATCGTCGACTCGATGTCGGTCAGCTTGCGCAGGTTGCGGAAGTTGACGAAGCCCTTGGTGATCTGATCGCCGGCGCGAACCTCGCAGCCATCCTCGATCTCGGGCATAAAGCGCACCGAAGCGGGGACGCGACGCTCGTCGAGGACACGGGTGTGATCCTCGGAGTCGGTGAGCGTCAGCACGTACTCGGACTTCTCGGGCTTAATCGAGAGGTGGCCGGAGTACGGAGCCAGCTCGGCCTCGCGACCCAGAATCTTCTCGTTGACGTTGCCGACGATATCGAACATACGGCTGACCGTAGGCAGACCCTGCGTAATATCGTCGACGCCAGCGACGCCGCCGGAGTGAATGGTACGCATCGTAAGCTGCGTACCGGGCTCGCCGATGGACTGGGCGGCAATAATGCCGACGGCAGTACCGATGGCGACCGGACGACGGGTGGAAAGATCCCAGCCGTAGCACTTCTGGCACACGCCGTACTTGGAGCGGCAGGTGAGCAGCGCGCGAAGCTTGACCTTCTTAAGGCCCGCATCGACCATCTTCTGGATGTCGGCGACCTTCTCGATGTAGCCGTCCTGCTCAAAGAGCACGGTGCCATCGGGAGCCACGACGTCCTCAATGAAGCAACGGCCGACGAGGTCGGTGTTGAGGTCGGTGGTGCCGGGGATGATGAGGTTGTAGGTGACGCCCTCGTGCGTACCGCAGTCCTCCTCGCGGACGATGACGTCCTGGGCCACGTCGACCAGACGACGGGTCAGGTAACCAGAGTCCGAGGTGTGGGATGCGGTATCGACCAGGCCCTTACGGGCGCCGTAGGTCGAAATGAAGTACTCGAGCGGCAGCAGGCCCTCGCGGAAGTTCGCCTTAATGGGAAGGTCGATCGTCTCGCCGGACATGTCTGCCATCAGGCCACGCATACCGCCGAGCTGACGCAGCTGGGTCTTAGAACCACGGGCGCCGGAGTCGGCCATCATGTACAGCGGGTTCTCCTCGTCAAACATGTCGAGCATGAGCGCTGCAACCTTATCGGTACAAGCGGTCCACTCGTTAACGACTTCGATGTGGCGCTCCGTCTCGTTGATGAAGCCCTCCTCGAAGTACTCGTTGATCTGGTCGACGTTGGCCTGGGCGCGGTCGAGCAGCTCCTGCTTCTCGGCAGGGATGAGAGCGTCCCACACCGAGATGGTGAGGCCGGCGCGGGTAGCGTAGTGGAAGCCGGAGTACTTGATGGCGTCGAGGATCGGGCCGACCTTGGCCTCGGGATAGCGATCGCAGCAGTCCGCAACCAGCTTGGCCACGTCGCCCTTGACCATCTTGTAGTTCATGAACTCGTAATCTTCGGGCAGGCACTGGCGGTTGAAGATGATGCGGCCGATAGAGGTCTCGAAGCGCGCGGTCTTGTTGCCGGTGACGTCGTAGTCGACAAACTCGTTCTTGCCGTTCTTGACGCGGAAGATACGGGTGCCGTCCTCGTTGATGACATTGGCATCGGCAGCGGACACGCGGACCTGGATCTTGGCCTGCATGTCGACCTCGGAGCGGCAGTCATAGGCGTGCAGCGCGTCGTCGAAGCTCGAGAACACGTGGTTCTCGCCCGGCAGACCCTCGCGAACCTGGGTGAGGTAGTACACACCGATGATCATGTCCTGCGAAGGGATGTTGACCGGCTTGCCGGATGCCGGCGAGCGCAGGTTGTTCGCAGAGAGCATGAGCACGCGGGCCTCGGCCTGAGCCTGGCTGGACAGCGGCACGTGGACAGACATCTGGTCGCCGTCGAAGTCGGCGTTGAAGGGCGAGCAGACCAGCGGGTGCAGGTGGATAGCCTTGCCCTCGACCAGCACCGGCTCAAAGGCCTGGATGGACAGACGGTGCAGGGTCGGTGCACGGTTGAGCAGCACGACGCGGCCGTCGATGACCTCTTCGAGGATATCCCACACAAAGTTGGCACCGCGGTCGATAGCGCGCTTGGCGCCCTTGATGTTCTCGACCTTGCCAAGCTCGACCAGGCGCTTCATGACGAAGGGCTTGAAGAGCTCCAGCGCCATGGTCTTGGGCAGACCGCACTGGTGCAGCAGCAGCTTGGGGTCGGTAACGATTACCGAACGGCCGGAGTAGTCGACACGCTTGCCCAGCAGGTTCTGACGGAAACGACCCTGCTTGCCCTTGAGGGCCTCGGCGAGCGACTTGAGCGGGCGACCGCCACGGCCAGAGACCGGGCGACCACGACGGCCGTTGTCGAACAGGGCGTCCACGGACTCCTGGAGCATGCGCTTCTCGTTATTCACGATGATCGCAGGGGCGTCCAGGTCGAGCAGGCGCTTGAGTCGGTTGTTACGGTTGATCACGCGACGGTACAGGTCGTTGAGGTCGGACGCGGCGAAACGGCCACCGTCAAGCTGGACCATCGGGCGCAAATCGGGCGGAATGACCGGAATGACGTCCAGGATCATGTTCGCGGGGCTGTTGCCGCCCTTCAGGAAGGCGTCAACGACCTCGAGGCGCTTAACGGCCTTCTCGCGCTTCTGCTTCTGGGAGTCCTCGTCGGCGATGATGGCCTTGAGCTTCTCGGCCTCGGAGGGGAGGTCGATGGCAGCGAGCAGGTCGCGGACGGCCTCGGCACCCATGCCGCCCTTGAAGTACATGGAGTAGTAACGGGTCATCTCACGGAACAGCGGCTCATCGGAAATGAGGTCGCGCTCGCTGAGCTTCATGAAGGCGTTGAAGGCGTCCGTGCGGAGCTGCTTCTCGTCCTTGCACTCTTCCTCGATGTCGACGATGCCAGAGGCGATCTCCTCGGGGGTCAGCGGCTCCTCGTCGGAGAACTCGTCAAAGTTCTCGGGGTTGCCCTGCTCCTTGAGGGACTCGATCTGGCGGGCGCACTCGGCATCGATCTCTTCCAGATCGGCGGCGAGCTCCTCGCGCAGGTCGTCGGCGTCGGCCTCGCGGGCCTCATAGTCAACCTCGGTGATGATGTAGCTGGCGAAGTACAGAACCTTCTCGAGGTCCTTGGACTTGATGTCGAGCATACGGCTCATCGGGAAGCTCGTGGGGCTCTTGAAGTACCAGATGTGGGACACGGGAGCGGCGAGCTCGATGTGACCCATGCGGTCGCGACGCACCTTGGCCGAGGTGACCTCGACGCCGCAGCGCTCGCAGACGATGCCCTTAAAGCGGATGCCCTTGTACTTGCCGCAGGAGCACTCCCAGTCCTTGGCGGGACCGAAGATCTTCTCGCAGAACAGGCCGTCCTTCTCGGGCTTGAGGGTACGGTAATTGATGGTCTCCGGCTTCTTGACCTCACCGTGCGACCAGGAACGGATCTGGTCGGCGGAGGCAAGGGAGATCTTTACCGAGTCAAAATCAGTAGCTTCGAAATCTGCCACAGTCAACTACTCCTTATCAGTGGTCGTGGCGGCGACAGCCTCGGGTGCCTCGGCGGTCTCGGCATCCTCGGCCTCGACGTCGGCGTCAACGCCGGCGAGCGCAGCCAGGTCGTCGAGAGCAGAGGTCTCCTCGGCGGTCACAGGGGCGGAGGCGTCCTCGTCGGCATCGTGCATGGGCTCGATGTCCAGTGCGAGGGAGCGAATCTCCTTGACGAGAACCTTGAAGGACTCGGGGATACCCGGGACAGGAACGTTCTCGCCCTTGACGATGGACTCGTAGGTCTTGACACGGCCCACGGTATCGTCGGACTTGACGGTCAGGATTTCCTGCAGGACGTTGGAAGCACCGTAAGCGTACAGTGCCCAAACTTCCATCTCGCCGAAGCGCTGGCCGCCGAACTGAGCCTTGCCGCCCAGAGGCTGCTGGGTAACCAGGCTGTAAGGGCCGGTCGAACGGGCGTGGATCTTGTCGTCGACCATGTGGCCGAGCTTGAGGATGTAGGACGTACCCACGGTAATGGGCTCGCGGAACTCCTCGCCGGTGCGGCCGTCGAACAGGCGGGTCTTGCCGCGCTCGTCAAGCTGGGTGACGAACTCGGGGCGCATGTGATCGCCAAAGGCAGCGGTAGCCTTGTTGAGCATGTTCTTGTTGGCACGACGGATGACCTCGGCGATCTCGTCCTCCTTGGCGCCGTCGAAGACGGGCGTGGCGGTGAAGAACGGACCGGGGACGTACTTGTCGGAGTCGGCCTGCTCGGTATCCCAACCGCACGCAGCAGCCCAGCCAAGGTGGCACTCGAGCAGCTGGCCGACGTTCATACGCGAAGGAACGCCCAGCGGGTTGAGGATAACGTCGATCGGGGTACCGTCAGCCATGTAGGGCATGTCCTCGACCGGCAGAACGTTGCAGATAACACCCTTGTTGCCGTGGCGGCCGGCGATCTTATCGCCCTGCTGGATCTTACGACGCTGGGCGACGTAGACGCGCACCTGCTCGTTGACGCCGGGGGCCAGGTCGTCGCCGTTCTCGCGGCTAAAGCGGACGACGTCGATGACGCGGCCGTAAGCGCCGTGAGGCATCTTAAGGGAGGTGTCGCGGACGTCGTGGGCCTTGGCACCGAAGATGGCGCGCAGCAGGCGCTCCTCGGCGGTCAGAGCGCTCTCGCCCTTAGGCGTGACCTTGCCGACCAAGATGTCGCCAGGGCCGACCTCGGCGCCGATGCGGATGATGCCGTCCTCGTCGAGGTTGGCAAGCATGTCCTCGGAGAGGTTCGGGATCTCGCGGGTGATCTCCTCGGGGCCGAGCTTGGTGTCGCGGGCGTCGATCTCGTGACGGGTGATGTTGATGGTCGTCAGCAGGTCCTCGGCCACCAGGCGCTCGGACACGACGATACCGTCCTCGTAGTTAAAGCCTTCCCACGGCATGTAGGCCACGGTGAGGTTCTGACCCAGTGCGAGCTCGCCGTGATCGGTCGAAGGACCGTCGGCCAGAGGCTCGCCCTGCTCAACGGTGTCACCAACGCGAACGAGCGGACGGTGGTTGATGCAGGTGGACTGGTTGGAGCGCTGGTACTTGGCCAGGTGGTACTCGTCCATGCCGCCGGCATGCTTGACGATGATCTTGGCGGCGTCGGCAAAGATGACCTCGCCGGCGTTCTTGGCCAGGGTGACCTCGCCGGAGTCCAGAGCGGCGCGACGCTCCATGCCGGTACCGACATAGGGAGCGGCAGGGTGAACCAGCGGCACGGCCTGACGCTGCATGTTAGCGCCCATCAGCGTACGCTTGGCGTCGTCGTGCTCGAGGAACGGAATCAGCGTGGCTGCGACGGAGAGCATCTGACGCGGCGAGACGTCCATGTAGTCGACGTCCTCGACGGGCACGTCGGCGGGAGCGCCGAAGGAGCCGTCGAAGTCGCGGGTACGGGCGATCACGGTGTGCGGACGGGCGATCTTGCCCTCGGCATCGGTCGTGATGAACTCGTTGGTCTTGGGATCGAGCGGCGTGTTGGCCGGCGCGATGACGTGCTTCTCTTCCTCGTCAGCGGTCATCCAGTCGATCTGATCGGTGGCAACGCCGTTCTCGACGCGACGGAACGGGGCCTCGATGAAGCCATACTCGTTGACGCGGGCGTAGAGGGCGAGCGAGCCGATCAGGCCGATGTTGGGGCCTTCGGGGGTCTCGATCGGGCACATGCGGCTGTAGTGCGAATTGTGAACGTCGCGGACGGCCGTCGGCACGTTGGTGCGGCGGCTGGAGCCGGACTTGTGGCCGGCAAGACCACCAGGGCCGAGTGCGGACAGACGGCGCTTGTGGGTCAGACCGGTCAGGGGGTTCGCCTGGTCCATGAACTGCGAGAGCTGAGAGGAGCCGAAGAACTCCTTGATGGAGGCCACGATCGGGCGGATGTTGATGAGCGACTGCGGGGTGATCTCGTCGATGTCCTGGGAGCTCATGCGCTCACGGACGACGCGCTCCATACGGCTCATGCCGATACGGAACTGGTTGGCGACGAGCTCGCCGACGGTACGGATGCGGCGGTTGCCAAAGTGGTCGATGTCGTCGACCTTGAAGCCCTGCTCGCCGGCAGCGAGGGACAGGAGGTAGCGCAGCGTCGCGACGATATCCTCGTCGGTGAGCACCGTGACCTCTTCCTCGGTGGTGAGGTTGAGCTTCTTGTTGACCTTGTAACGACCGACGCGGGCCAGGTCGTAGCGCTGCGGGTTGAAGAGCAGACCCTCGAGCAGGCTGCGGGAAGCGTCCACGGTGGGAGGCTCGCCCGGGCGCAGACGACGGTAGATCTCGATGAGGGCGTCCTCGCGGGTGAGGGCGGTGTCGCGCTCCAGGGTGCGCTTGATCACATCGGAGTTGCCGAGTAGCTCGATAATGTCGTCGTTGGTGACGGCGATGCCAAGGGCGCGCAGGAACATCGTGGCGCTCTGCTTGCGCTTACGGTCGATGGAGACCATGAGCTGGTCGCGCTTGTCGACCTCAAACTCAAGCCAGGCACCGCGGGACGGAATGATCTGGGCCTTGTAGATCTGCTTGCCCGAATCCATCTCGGAGCTGTAGTACACGCCCGGGGAGCGGACGAGCTGCGAGACGACGATACGCTCGGTACCGTTGATGATGAAGGTGCCCTGATCGGTCATCATGGGGAAGTCGCCCATAAAGACGAGCTGCTCCTTGATCTCGCCGGTCTCCTTGTTGGTGAGACGGACGTCGGTCAGAAGCGGAGCCTGATAGGTCATATCCTTCTCGCGGCACTCCTCGACGGTGTGCGCGGGGTCGCCGAACTGATGCTCGCCGAAGGTAACCTCGAGAACATGGTTCTGGCTCTGGATGGGGCTGGATTCCTTGAACGCCTCACGAAGGCCCTCGTCCTTAAAACGCTCAAAGGATTCCCTTTGAACAGAGATAAGGTTGGGGAGCTCCATGGCCTCCGGGATTTTCCCGAAGCTGACGCGCTTGCGCTCAGTGGCAGTGTATGCGTAGGTCACCAGGTTTTTCCTCCTTCACGGAAATGCTCGGTGGGTTGGCGAGGCATAGCTTCGCCAGTTATCGCAACCTAATAGTTTATCAGGTAGCGACCGTTGGGCAAGAAAAGCCTTGACGCGATTGAGTTTTTGGAGTAGCAAAGTTTTTCGACAGAAAACACGCAGGTAGATGTATGTGTATCGAACATATGTTCATATATTTTCTGTGAACAGAGAGCCGGAAATCGCAGCTCTTATAAAAAACGGGCGCGAACCGAGGTCCGCGCCCGTAAATGTCGATGTCCGAAGGCTTACTTGCGCATCAATCCGCCGCGCTCGTCGATGGCGTCCCAGAAGGCGCCGGCAAAGCGGGGATCGCTTGCAGCCATGAGGGCGTTGGTGGCCATCCAGCCAGAGGGAGTGCCGGTGTCGTAGCCCGACAGCGGGTCGATGACGACGGCATACATGGCCTCGCGGTCGAGCGAACGGGCCATGGCGTCGGTGAGCTGGATCTCGCCGCCCTTGCCGGCCTGCTGATCTGCCAGCAGGTCCATGACCAGCGGGCTCAGCAGATAGCGGCCGACGATGTACAGGTTGGACGGAGCAGCCTCGGGAGCGGGCTTCTCGACCAGACCGCCGATACGCCAGACAGCGCCCGGCTCTGCATCGGCGGCATTCTCGAAGCCCTCGAGAGCGCCCACGCGATCGCCGGCGATAACGCCATAGCGGCTGACTTCCTCGGGAGCGCACGCGGCAACGGCGATAACAGAAGCGCCACCGTGCTCCTTGGAGACGGCAAGCATCTTGTCGCAGATGTCGCGGTTAGGCACAACGTAGTCGCCCAGAAGAACCAGGAAGTTCTCCCCTGCCACGGCGTCGGCAGCAGAGCGGATAGCATGGCCGAGGCCCTTGGGCTCGTACTGATAGCGGAAGTCGACCGGCATACCGCCCGCATGGGCGACGGCGTCGGCATAAGCATCCTTGCCGCGCTCGCGCAGCAGGTTCTCGAGCGAACGATCGGGCTGGAAGTAGCTCAGCAACTCGGGCTTGCCGGGAGAGGTGACGATAATGGCATCGTCGACCTCCTCGGGGTCGAGCGCCTCCTCGACGACGTACTGGATGACCGGCTTGTCGAGCACCGGCAGCATCTCTTTAGGCGTGCACTTGGTGCCAGGCAGAAAACGCGTGCCAAGACCGGCGGCGGGGATGATTGCCTTCATAGTATTCAGGGATCCTTTCGCAGGCGCAGGATGCGCCCTGTGCGTGCGGCACGGCGGCCGCAGACCAAATTGCGATACCGGTTTATCTTACCGCCGTTAATTAACGTTAATGTAGGCAAGCGCCATTCTTCAGCAGGTCAACGCAAATTATTGCTCGAATGGTGCAATTTTATCGCCCAACGGTAGCGACCCCAAAGCACCGCAAGCAGCAGCAATTTGTATGCCGAGCCAACAAAATAGAGGGATCAAAACGAAAAAGACGGGGCTCGCAATGCGAACCCCGTCTGCAAAGAAATCTGGCGAGAAAGCCTGATTACTTGAGGGTGACAGCAGCGCCAGCAGCCTCGAGCTTCTCCTTGGCAGCCTCGGCGTCCTCCTTCTTGGCACCCTCGAGAACAGCCTTGGGAGCGCCCTCGACGACCTCCTTGGCCTCCTTCAGGCCAAGGTTGGTGAGCTCACGGACGGCCTTGATGACCTGGATCTTGTTGTCGCCGAAGCCCTCGAGCACGACGTCAAACTCGGTCTTCTCCTCGGCCTCAGCAGCGCCAGCAGCGGGAGCGGCGACAACAGCGGCAGGAGCAGCGGCGGAAACGCCGAAGGTGTCCTCGATAGCCTTAACGAGCTCGGAAGCCTCGAGAAGGGTCATTTCCTTAAGAGCATCGATGATCTCATCGGTGGTAAGCTTAGCCATTTCTAAGTCCTTTCGGTTTCCGTGTCTGTGCACGGAGATCAGTTAAAACACGGCGCGAATGCGCCAGGGGTGCGGCGTTGCCGCCGCGGGTGAAAACAGCGACTAGGCTGCCTTCTGCTCGGAGACCTGCTGGATCGAACGAGCGAGACCAGAGGAAACGCCGTTGACGCAGACAGCGATGTCGCGAGCGAAACCGGAGATGAGACCGGCGATCTGGCCGAGAAGCTGGTCCTTGGTGGGCAGCTCGGCGATAGCCTTAACATCATCAGCGGAAACGGCCTTGCCGTCGGAGATACCGCCCTTGATCTCAAGGACGCCCTTGGACTTAGCGGAGAAGTCCTTAAGGGTCTTAGCGGCCTCGACCGGCTCGGTCTCGTAGAACACATAAGCGACGGGGCCGGCGAGGATCTCGTCGAGCTCGGGCTGCTCCTGGTTCTTGAGAGCGATCTTGACCAGGTTGTTCTTGTAGACCTTCATCTCGGCGCCGCACTCGCGAAGCTGATGACGCAGCTCCTGAGCCTGCTTAACCGTCAGACCGTTGTAGTTGACGACGAACAGACCGGCGTTCTCGGCGATACGGGACTCGATCTCTGCAACCTTGTCGATTTTGTACTGCTGGGGCATGAATTACACCTCCTCGAATTCTTTCCGGGCACGGTCCGCCACAAGGACGTGACGGGGGCATGTCCAAAAAGAAAGCCCCCGCGCTGCATGAGCGACGGGGGCGAGAAGACATATCTACTCGACCACCTCGGCTGGCGGGAAGTCCCATTAAGCTCGCGGGTAAGACCCGTTTGCGCCGGCTGTCTCTGGCAGCGGATTCGTGCGTGAACCGAAAGTATTATGGCGGGGACCCCGGCGTCGGTCAACGGAAAACCGGGCTGCACACAATTCCACCATCCGGCACGCTCCGCCGAAGGCCAGGCGCAAGGTTTCCGCTCGGTCAGGTCCTGGGCTCGTTCGGAAAGCACATTAAGTGCTTTCCGGCTCGTGCGGAATCTACGGAAACCTTGCGCCTGGCCTTCGGCGGCGCGTGCCTGCGTTGACTTTGGGCAGCCCGGGTTTTCGTTGGCTGACGCCCCCACTCATAATGCTTGGGTCGGTGGGCTGATGTGTTGCGTCCCGTTGGGCTATAAGGTTGAAATGAAGGTGGACAGGCGATTTAGGCCTTCGTCCAAATCTTGGTCGGAAACACAATAGCTTAGGCGGATATGGCCTTCGGTTCCGAAACAGTCGCCCGGGACTAGGGCTACGTTTGCCTCTTTGATGGCTTTGATGCAGAAGTCTTCGCTGGTTAGGCCGAACTTTTTGATGCTCGGGAAAGTGTAGAAGGCTCCTGCGGGCTCTACTACGTCGAGGCCCATGGCGTCTAAGGCTGCGAGTACGCGTTCGCGGCGGGCTCGGTAGACTTTGAGCATGGGGGTTGGGTCGACGGTCAGGGCTCGGGCTGCGGCGTCCATTTCGAAGGAGACGGCACTCGATACTAAGTATTGGTGGGCCTTGGCGATCTCGGCGATGACGGGGGCTGCCGCTGCGAGCCAACCCAGGCGCCAGCCGGTCATAGCCCAGGGCTTGGAGAAGCTCTCGATGACGACCGTCTGCTCGCGCAGCTCCGGGTGTCGCTGGGCGAAGCGCTCGTAGCCATCCACATAGACCAGGCGGTTGTATACGTCGTCGCAGACCACGTAGATGCCCATCTGCTCCGCCACGTGCGCCACGGCGTCGAGCGAAGCCGCGTTGAGGATACAGCCCGTAGGATTGTTGGGCGAGCAGATGACGATGGCCTTGGTCGCCGGCGTCACGCAAGCACGAAGCGCATCCTCGTCAATCTGAAATTGCGCAGGCTCCGTATCCAAAAAGACTGCTTTGGCGTGGTTGGCCACGACGATGCTCTCGTACAGGCCAAAGGCCGGCGTGGGGATAATGACCTCGTCGCCGGGGTTGAGCATGGCCATGAATGTTGCCGACAGGGCCTCGGTCGCGCCGTCGGTCAGGATGACCTCGTCGGCCGAAAACGTAAGGCCCGCGCCCCCCATGTAGGCAGACAACGCCTCACGCAGGGCGGGGCGACCGTTGTTGGGCGGATAGTGCGTGTCACCGCGGTCCAGTGCGGCGGTCACCTCGGCGCTAATCACATCGGGCGTGGGAAAATCGGGCTCGCCGAGCGCGAGCGCGATGCACCCCGGATGCTGGGCGGCGAGCGCGTTAATCCGACGGATGCCGGAGGGCTTGAGCGTGGCAAGCGAGGTATTCATGGGCAGACGCATGGCGTTCCTTTCGTAAGGGTTGCACTAGGATAGCGCGGCGGGGCGCCACCAGACGGTGTAACCTAAACGGAAACCAACCGGAAAGGAGGCAGCATGGAGACGACCGCACGCGGCGATGTACCAAAAACACTGCAAACCATTGCGTATATCAGCATTCCCAATAGCGACGATCTTGAGTTTTTGCTCTGGGACCTGCAGGATGCCATCACCGCCTATGCACAGCTTTCCGGCACCGCACTCCCCCACCCGGTTGACTTGAAGGCAAATGACGCCGGCAGCGTTGCCGATGGCATCGTGCTGGCCATTGAAGATGTGGCTGACGATAAGACGTTGACAGCCATCGAGCAGATACTCGATCGCTTTGGCGGTACGGGAACGCGTGTCTATGCCGTGATTCGAGCCGCACAAGAGGGCGCTGAACAGGCGCGTGGGGCCGCCGTTCGTCTGCACAAGGCATGCGAACGCCAGGGCCAATTGTGGTGTGGCGGCGTTGTCATCTGCGCCGGCAGCGGCATTGCGGCGCTTCGTCGCTCCCCGCGCATGGGACTCTTGCGACGACCGTTTTCGGAGGCCATGGACAAGCTCGTGGGCGCCATTCGCATGGGGTGTTCCGTCGAACACGCGCAGAAGCTCGGTGGCGCAGCAACGGGCGGCGCCGACACCGACGGCATGGTACGCGCCGAGCCTGCACTGCCCACACCGATCTGGCACGCCGTTATGAGACGTCTTGCCAAACACTCAAACTGCTAAATCGAAGAAGCCCGCCAATCGGCGGCGCCGTTCCAACGCTCAACAAGACGCTCCAGGCGCCAGGCGGCATTGGCGGGACTTGTCGAGGGCAGGACGATGGCGGGCAGCCCGGTGCGTTCTTGTAGATAGCGCTTGTAGAGCCGGCCAGCTGTACCACCGTTGCATATCACCTGCTCAATGGGAGCTGCGCCGGTAATGCGCTCGATATGTGCCGGCACAACGTTGCGAATGCTCGCGTCACTCGAGCCCTTAATGTCGCAGCTCTCGATCACATCCCACAGGGCCACGCCGCCGTTGAGCAGCATGGCCCGCTTGGCGGCAATCGAGGCATCGAGCGTCGCGGGCTCACCGCTTGCCAAAGGATCGCCCTCGTTGGGCGGCACGGGCACGCCAAGGCACGCGGCCATCACGCGCCAAAAACGATTCTGAGGGTTGCCGTAGTAGAAGGCATTGGCACGCGAGAGCACCGAGGGAAACGACCCCAGCACCAAAACGCGCGAGTGCCGGTCGAACACGGGCTCAAACCCATGCTCAATATGTTGATAGCCCTCGTCAAACGTTGCCATGGCCTAGGCCCTCAGCAGATAACGCACCTCGTAGGGCGCAAGCTCAAGCGCGCCCGTCAGCTCGACCGTGGGTGCATCGTCGACAAGCAGGTCGACAAAGGAGCCGTTGAGCTCGCCGGCGCCAAAGGTGTAAGGCTCGCCCACGGCGTTCACCGCCACGAGCACCGTCGCGTCGTCGCAGGCGCGCTCGAACAGCAGCTGCTTGTTCTGGATCACCACGTTGCGGTACGCGCCGTAGTTGAGAGCGCGTGCCGCCGCGTCGTCGGCCGAGCGCAGGTGCGCGAGCTGCGTGATGAAGGCCGTCAGCTCGTTGGGCGCGGGCTCGACGAGCGCAGGGCGAAGTGCCCAGTCGCCATCGGGGCCGCCCTTTTCGCCAGCGATTCCCCACTCGCTGCCATAGTAGACGCACGGGATGCCCGGCATGCCAAAGAGCATGCCATAGGCGGGACGCAGGCACGACTTGTCGGTGAGGATGCTTGCCAGTCGCGGCACGTCGTGGTTGTCGACAAACGAAAGCAGGTGCTTGCCGCGGTAGATGCACCAGGGATCGCCGCCAAACTGACGGTGCAGCGAGTGCGCGATCTCGAACATATTGACCGAGTTAAAGCTGGAGTACAGGCCTTTGTAGCACTCGTAGTTGGTGCAGGAGTCGAGCATCTCGTCGTTGACGATCTGGTTGTAGTCGCCGTGGAGCGTCTCACCAATCAGCACAAAGTCGGGCTTGAGCTCACGGGTAAAAGTATGCAGGCGGCGCATAAAATCGCGATCGAGCATATAGGCGACGTCCAGGCGCAGGCCGTCGACGCCAAAGACTTCGGACCAGCGACGCACGGACTCAAGCAGGTAATCGACCACGGCAGGGTTTTGCAGGTTGAGCTTCACAAGCTCAAAATGGCCCTCCCAGCCCTCGTACCAAAAGCCGTCGCCGTAGCACGAGTCACCGTCAAAGCTGATGTGGAACCAGTCCTTGTAGGGCGAGTCCCACTTGCGCTCCTGCACATCGCGGAAGGCCCAAAAGCCACGACCGACGTGGTTAAAGACAGCATCGAGCACCACGCGGATGCCATGGGCGTGCAGCGTCTCGCACACGGCGGCAAAGTCGGCGTCCCCACCCAGGCGGCGGTCGATATGGCGCAGGCTGCGCGTGTCGTAGCCATGGCTGTCGGATTCGAGCGGCGGGTTGATGAGCACAGCGCCAACGCCGAGTTCCTGCAGGTAGTCGGCCCATTGGGCGATCTTCATGATGGGCGCATCGGGGTTGGGCGCGGCGTTGGCAGCCTGGGCGAGTTCATCCTCGGCGACGGGGGCGGCGTTTTCGCGCGGAGCTCCGCAGAAGCCCAGCGGATAGATCTGATAGAACGTCGTCTCGTATGCCCACATAGCAACCTCCCGGTAAGCTCAACACAACGACATCCATTGTATGCCCGGCTTGTATCCTCTTCCCCAAAATAAGTTGCGGTGGAATAGTTCCTGCTTGGGCCTTCAGAGGCCTTAAACAGGAACTCTTCCACCGCAACTGATGAGGAAACGTGGCTAGGCAACGGGCTTTGCGCGGCGGATGGCCGGGAACATCACCGTGATAGCGAGGATGACGCCCACGACGGCAATCGACCCGCCCGCGAAGCCGATCCAGGCGATACCGGGACCCGAAACCACGGCTCCGCCGATCGCGGTACCCGTGCCAATGCCCAGATTGAACAGGCCCGAGAAGATCGACATGGCGACGGCCGACGAATCTGCCGGCGTGTGCTTGATGAGCTCGGCCTGAAACGCCACGTTAAAGGCCGTGGCGCAGCAACCCCACAGTGCGCAGACGGCAAGCACTGTCACGAGCGACGATGCGGCCGGCCCCATGAGCAGCAGGGCCACCGGCACGCCGGAGAGCGTGATAGCCAAGAACGGGAAGCGATGCCCATCGAACAGGCGGCCGAACAGCCAGCTTCCGAGCAGACCGGAGCAGCCGAACGCCGTCAGCGTCATGGTGATAGCGCTTGCGTCGACATGGGCGACCTGAGCCAGGAAAGGCTCGATATAGCTGTAGCTTGCGTAATAGCCGGTCGCCATGAAGACCGTGACTGCGTAGAGCGCGATGAGGAGCGGGTTCTTGAGCAGCTCGGGCAGCTGTTTGACGGTAAAGCGCTCACCCGCCGGCATGGCCGGGAACACCGCTGCCTGGTAGACGGCCGCGATGGCTGAGAGGCCCCCGACCACGGCAAACGTCATGCGCCAGCCCACGGCCAAGCCAATGGCGCGACCGAGAGGCAGGCCAAAGATCTGCGCGATGGACGAGCCCGTAGCAATCATGCTGATGGCGAGCGCGCCGTGGCGAGTGTCGACCAGGCGCGAGGCCATAATCGAGGCGACTGACCAGAACACGGCATGTGCGCAAGCGACCACCAGGCGCGCGCAGACCAGGATGGGATAGGTCGGCGCCACAGCGGACAGGAACTGACCGAGCGAGAACACGGCAAGCACGCCCAGCAGCATCCGCTTGAACTCGAAACGCGAAGCGAACACCATGAGCGGCAACGACAGCAGCATGACGCCCCAGGCATAGACCGAGATCATGATGCCCGCCTGGGCCTCGGTGAGCGAGAACGACGCGGCGATATCAGTCAAAAGGCCGATGGGCATAAACTCCGACGTGTTGAACACGAACGCACAGCAGGTGAGCCCGACGAGTGGGAGCCACTGCCTGAGCGTGATGCCGTCTTGCCTTGCCTGACTCATATATAACGTCTCCAATCATTTTGAGCGGAGGCGATTATATAGCAACGGCCCCGCATCCGTCAGCAACAGATGCGGGGCCGAAAACAATTCGATACACAGAGGTTGCGCCGTCAATTCATAACTAAGCCAACCCCAGCAACATGCCCGCCGAATGCACGACAAACGCCACGACCCAGGCGACCGTCACCTGAAACGCGAATACGGCCACGGCATAGCGTGCGCCCAACTCGCTCTTGACGGCGCCGATGGACGCCACGCAAGGCGGGTACAGCAGCGTAAAGACCAGGAACACGTAGGCGGTAAACGGCGAAAACATGGCTGACAGTGCCGCGGGCGACGTTGCGCCCAAAAGCACCGTGAGCGTCGAGATGACGCTCTCCTTGGCAATGAGCCCCGTGACGAGCGCCGTCGAGGCGCGCCAGTCGCCAAAGCCGAGCGGGGCCAACACCGGCGCGATGATGCTACCCAGACCGGCAAGCAGGCTTTGCGACTGGTCGGCGACCACGTTAAAGCGGATGTCGAACGTCTGAAGGAACCAGATGACCACGGTCGCGGCAAAGATAATGGTAAAGGCCTTAGTGATGAAGTCCTTGGCCTTATCCCATGCCAGCATCACTGTCGTCTTGACGCTCGGCAGGCGGTAATTGGGGAGCTCCATGATAAACGGCACCGGGTCGCCCTTAAATGCCGTGCGGTTGAGCACCAAAGCCGCGACGCAGCCGACCACGATACCGATCAGATAGAGCGAGACCATGGCGGGAACCGTCGCCTGCGGGAAAAACGCCCCGCACAGCAAGCCGTAAACCGGCAGCTTGGCTGAGCAGCTCATAAACGGCGTGAGCATGACCGTCATCTTGCGGTCGTGCTCGGATGGGAGCGTACGGGTCGACATGATAGCCGGCACGGTGCAGCCAAAACCGACGAGCATGGGCACGAAGCTGCGGCCCGACAGGCCAAAGCGACGCAACACCTTATCCATGACAAAGGCTACGCGTGCCATGTAGCCGGAGTCTTCCAGAATGGAGAGGAACAAGAAGAGCACGACGATAATCGGCAGGAAGGTCAGCACACTGCCCACGCCCGTAAGCACGCCGTCGACAGCCAGCGAGCGCACCACGTCGTTGGTGCCGAACGCCTTGAGGCCTGCATCGGCCGAAGCGATGATGGCAGCGATGCCGTCCTCCATAAGTCCCTGCAACGCCGCGCCGATCACGCCAAACGTCAGCCAAAAGACGAGGCCCATGATCAGCAGAAACGCCGGGATGGCCGTATAGCGACCCGTCAGAATGCGGTCGATCTTGACGGAGCGCACGTGCTCGCGGCTCTCGTGCGGCTTGACGACACAGCGCCCGCACACGTCGCCGATAAAGCTAAAGCGCATGTCGGCCAGCGCGGACAGGCGGTCGGTGCCGGCCTCGCCCTCCATCTGGGTGATGATGTGCTCGATGGCGTCGAGCTCGTTGCGATCCAGGTGAAGCGCCTCGGTTACCAGCTCATCGCCCTCGACCAGCTTGGTCGCCGCAAAGCGCACCGGGATGTGCGCCGTCACGGCATGGTCCTCGATCAGGTTAGCAATACCGTGGATGCAGCGATGCAGCGCACCGCCGTCCGGACCGTCGGGCGCGCAAAAGTCCAGGCGACCGGGGCGCTCGCGGAACCGCGCCACGTGCAAGGCATGATCCACCAACTCGCCGATACCCTCGTTGCGGGCAGCGCTAATGGGAACAACGGGCACGCCCAACAGGCTCTCGAGCAGGTTGACGTCCACGGCGCCGCCGTTGGCGGTCACCTCGTCCATCATGTTGAGCGCGATGACCATAGGACGGTCGAGCTCCATGAGCTGCAGTGTCAGGTACAGGTTGCGCTCGATGTTGGTGGCGTCAATGATGTCGATGATGGCGTCCGGACGCTCGTCGAGGATGAACTGACGGCTCACGACCTCCTCGCCTGTGTACGGCGACAGGGAGTAAATGCCAGGCAGGTCGGTAACGCTCGCCTCGGGATGGTTACGGATGGTGCCATCTTTGCGGTCGACCGTCACGCCGGGAAAGTTACCGACGTGCTGGTTGGAGCCCGTCAGCTGGTTGAATAACGTGGTCTTGCCGCAGTTTTGGTTGCCGGCGAGGGCAAAGTGCAGCGGCGCGCCCTCGGGCACGGCCGTCTTTGCCGCACGGGGCGAATACGTCCCCTCGCCCAGGGCCGGATGCTCCGTCGTGCCGATTGCGGCGTTAGCGCGCGGACCCGTATCGGTGTCGTGAATACCCACGAGCTCGATGCGAGCGGCATCGTCCTTGCGCAGTGTCAACTCGTAGCCACGCAGGCGGATCTCGAGCGGATCGCCCATGGGGGCGTACTTCATCATGGTGACTTCGGTGCCCGGCGTTAGGCCCATGTCCAAAATATGCTGTCGGAGTGCCTGATCGTCCGATGCCACCGATGCGACAACGGCGTCTTTTCCGATCTCGAGCGTATCGAGCTTCACGTCCGTGTTCCTCCCCCGGCGCCCACAGGGCGTTGCATTTAGTTTACCTTGGCTAACCGTTTGCCACGGCTAACCAATTGTAACCATGCATGATAGCGCGAACACACAACGACGTTCAATCAGCAGATTGGCGCAATGGGGACAGGCAGGAGAGTTCAGGGCCATAGTTTCCCGATGAGGCCTCTCGGGGAAACTACATCCCAGAATTCTGGCTCGAAACGGGATATGGTTTCCCAAACAGGCCTCTTACGGAAAATGCATCCCGGAATCCCCACTCGAAACGGGACGCACTTTCCCAGTCGAGGCCCTATGGGAAACTGCGTCCCACCTTGAAAGGCAAAACTGGGACGCAGTTTCCGGGCGGGGCATCAAAAGCGAAGTTGCGGTGGAATAGTTCCTGGATGGACTGGTTGATGCCCCAGATAGGAACTATTTCACCGCAAGTTATTGAAGGGCTGGGATGCCGAGACTCTTACAGATGGCGCTCCAGGAAGCGGAAGGCTAGGCGAATCCAGGGGCGGACCGCCACCTGCTTGTCCTCGTTGTCGACCGCGGTGTTGGCGTTGCCGAGTGAAAGGCCGTGACCTCCCTGGTCAAAGACGTGCATCTCGCAAGCGACGCCCTCCTCCGCCATGCGTTGGGCAAACGGGTAGACCTGCGCAATCGGCGCCGTCTTGTCGTCGGACACGCCCCACACAAAGGTCGGTGGCATCTGACGCGAAACATGCGTGGTGGGGCAGATGTCGGCCAGATGCTCGTCAGTTGCCTCGCCGCCCGTCACCATCGACAGGTAGTCGTTGAGCAAATCGCGCCCCGTCTTGCCGCCCGTCTTGGGCACACGCAAGTCAATGCGCGGATCGCGCGTCTGCATGTCGCGCACATAGGCAAAGTCGAGCAATGGATAGCCCAGCACCACGGCATCGGGACGAATGTCGTCCGGACGCGCCCCGGCAAGTGCCGCAAAGGGGCCGGTCTTCCACTGTGTTGCCAGCGAGGCGCAAATCATGCCGCCAGCAGAAAAGCCCACGACGCACACGCGCTTAGGATCGACATGCCACTCGTCGGCGTTGGCGCGCACCGTGGCGACCATCTTGGCAAGATCTGCCTGGGGGTGCGGAAAGCTCACGTCACCCGTAGAACTCGTGACATAGTTGAGCACAAAGGCCTGGTAACCGTGATCCAAAAACGCAAACGCCACGGGATCCTGCTCATGCGGAGCGATATGCGTAAACGCACCTCCGCCGCAGATAATCACCGCGGGGCGGCGGCCATTGGGCTTGTCGGGCAGCGGCTCGGCACCCAGATACGTAAACGTCGCCGGATAATCCTCGGTCGGCTCCTCGCCCCACAGCGCATGGTTCTCGACAATCATATGTGCTCCCTTCGCGCAAATTAAGCGCCCTTGTTTTTCGCCTTCAAGCGTACCCCACTTGAACCCGTGGCGCAGAAACACTCCGGCAATAAGTTTCCCTTCAACTGATATATCACATAATCCCAGCTCAGAGGTATCGCTGAGCAGCGTAGAATAGGGGGTGTTGACCAAGCCGCGAAACAGATATGAAACGTTTCCGGCAAACCAAACGCGCGATATGCGCCTATTTAAGTTGGAGGCAACTATGGGTCTGCTCGATTCGCTTAAGTCCACCTTCACCTCGACCGGCGAGGCGTCCGTTCCGCCCGCAGCAAGCTTCGCCACCCGCGAAGGCGTCATCTATGCCCCCGTCAACGGCGTGCTCGTCAACCTGGACGAGGTTCCCGACGAGACGATCGCCTCGGGCATGCTTGGCCAGGGCTATGGCATCGAGCCCATTACCGGCACCATCTATGCGCCCGCCAACGGCCGCATCGGCGCCACCACTGTCACCAACCACTCCATTGGTATGATCACCGAGGACGGTCTTCGCGTGTTCATCCATGTTGGCCTGGGCACCGTGGAAATGAACGGCAAGGGTTTTGCCCGCTTTGTCGAGATGGGCGATGTGGTCAAGGCAGGCCAGCCGCTCATCAGCTTCGACCGCGAGGCCATTAAGGCCGCTGGTCACGAGGACATCGTGACCGTCATCGTCTCCGAGCTCGATCGTCTTAAGAGCATCGACCATGTCGGCGAGTCCGGAACGCTTATCGGCGGCAACCCGCTCGTCAAGCTTGGCGACCCGCTGCTGGTAGCCAAGACCAAGTAGCCAGGCCCCGCACCACACAGCCAAAAGGTACCTCGTCGAGCGCCCGCGACCATCTGGCCGCGGGCGCTTTTCGTTTGAAAAACCATCCCGCCAATGCCTTATCTGTATAGCCCAAATGAGCCGAGCTGCTAGAATATCGAACTGTATGGATAACCATCATTCAACCGTTATGGGAGGATACGTGAACCGCACCAAAATCGCGCAGCTCTATGCCGATGCCGAGTCGCTCGGCGGCCAGACCGTCACCGTCGCCGGCTGGGTCAAGTCCGTCCGCGACATGAAGAACTTTGGCTTTGTTACGCTCAACGACGGCAGCTGCTTCCGCGACCTGCAGGTCGTCATGAACCGCGAGGCACTCGACAACTACGACGAGATCACCCATCAAAACGTCTCGGCCGCACTCATTTGCACCGGCACCGTCAAGCTGACCCCCGATGCGCCCCAGCCTTTCGAGCTTTCTGCCACCTCCATCGAGGTCGAGGGCGTCAGCGCCCCGGATTACCCGCTGCAGAAGAAGCGCGCAACCGTCGAGTTCCTGCGCACCCAGCAGCACCTGCGCCCGCGCACCAACCTGTTCCGCGCCGTGTTCCGCATCCGCTCTGTCGCGGCTGCCGCCATCCACCGCTTCTTCCAGGAGCAGGGCTTTGTCTACGTCAACACCCCCATCATCACCACGAGTGACTGCGAGGGCGCCGGCGAGATGTTCCGCGTGACCACGCTCGACCCCAAAAATCCGCCCCTCACCGAGTCCGGCGAGGTCGACTGGAGCCAGGACTTCTTCGGCAAGCATGCAAGCCTCACCGTGTCCGGCCAGCTCAATGCCGAGAACTTTGCCATGGCCTTTGGCGACGTGTACACCTTTGGCCCCACCTTCCGTGCCGAGAACTCCAACACCACGCGCCACGCCGCCGAGTTTTGGATGATCGAGCCCGAGATGGCCTTTGCCGACCTTAACGACTACATGGATAACGCCGAGGCCATGCTCAAGTACGTCCTTAAGGACGTCATGGCCACCTGCCCCGACGAGCTCAATATGCTCAACAAGTTTGTGGACAAGGGTCTGCTCGAGCGCCTGGACCATGTCGCCAACTCCGACTTCGCCCGCGTTACCTACACCGAGGCCGTCGAAATCCTGGAGCAGGCAGTCGCTGCTGGCCACCAGTTTGATTACCCCGTCAGCTGGGGCATCGACCTGCAGACCGAGCACGAGCGCTTCCTGACCGAGGAGCACTTTAAGCGCCCGACCTTCGTGACCGACTACCCGGCCGAGATCAAGGCGTTCTACATGCGCATGAACGAGGACGGCAAGACCGTCGCCGCCGCCGACTGCCTGGTTCCCGGTATCGGCGAGATTATCGGCGGCTCCCAGCGCGAGGAGCGCCTGGATCTGCTCGAGGCCCGCATCAAGGACCTGGGCATGAATCCCGAGCAGTACAAGTACTACCTTGACCTGCGCCGCTACGGTTCCTGCAAGCACGCCGGCTACGGTCTGGGCTTCGAGCGCTTGGTCATGTATCTGACCGGCGTGGGCAACATCCGCGACGTCCTGCCGCACCCGCGCACCGTGGGCAACGCCGACTTCTAATCGTCGGACGCTAGCTCGCGTCGCCACACGCCAACGCTCATCGCATAAGCGTCTCTCGACATCGGTCGAGAGACGCTTTTTTCAACAGCATCCGTCAAGCTTTTGGCAAGTTTTTAGTCAGTTGAGCAGGGCTGTTGAAAACTCGGCCCGCCGTTTGCCGACGACTACCGACCGCCCAGAGCGCCCTGCGCCCCTGGGAAAGCCCCACGTCCTAGGCTCCATACCGTCGCCACCCAAAACGGAAAGGACGTGGGCACGATGACCGAAGCCGCTGTTGAAACCTACGACACCACGACGAGGGGCGCCGCCTCGATGGCAGCCTATCGCGCCGTTCGCATCCTGCAGCTCTTGAGCGAAAACACCGGCGAAGACAAGGCCATGCTTTCCGATGAGCTGATCCGGCGCCTCGCCCATCCCGACGACCCCGCCCGCATGCCCATCTCGGCGGCGCGGCGCAGCATCTACACCGCCATCTCCGCGCTTCGCCATGCCGGATACGAAATTGAGTACAAACGCGGCGTGGGCTACAAACTTCTTACCCGCCCGCTCACCGATGAAGAGATCATCCGGCTCCACGGTATGGTCATGCGCAACCGCTCCACGCCTATCGCTATCCGCAAGAGCATGGCGCAGCACTTAGTTGCCATGGCGAGCGCCGACGTTCGCGGCTACCTCGATACACCCGAACCCGCTCCAAGCGCAGGCAGCAAGGCTACCAAGGCAACACGCACGCCCATCAAGCGCATCGACACGTGCGAGCTCGTCGAGCAGGCCATCGACCACGGAACCACGGTGAGTTTTGATATTTCGAGCGTCACGACACGCGGCGAAACCGAAGCAGCACGGATGACACTCCGTCCCTTTGCCATCAGGCAGCGCGATGGCATCTCGTATCTGCTGGGAACGGTCTACGACGCCCGAGGCACCGACGATACGCTGCGCACCGTCGAGATCGCCCGTATGAGAAACGTCACCACACGTCTCCTCGACGGCAAGAAGCTCTTCGCCGCCCTCGACGAGGAGGACGACGCCTCCTCCGCCGCATAAGACCCTCCGCCGCCCATTCGACTACCCGTACCGCCCATCCGATTCTGTATTAAAAAACCCGCCAGGCTGTTGTAAAAATGGACATCAGCGCTACTATAGTTCCACTTGCACTTTGTCCCAGTGCAGTGTTTCCAGCCATTTTTATACTGGGGGTAATGATATGAAGGACATCACCATCAGTCGCAGGAGCCTTCTGGTCTCCGCCGGCCTGCTCGCGCTCGCCCCGCTCGCCGGATGCGGCGGCAACTCTGGTTCCGGCTCTGCTGCCGCCGGTTCCGACTACACCATCGGCGTTCTGCAACTCACCGAGCATTCCGCACTCGATGCCGCCAACGACGGCTTTGTCAAGGCCATCAAGGAGAGCGGCCTTAAGGTCAAGATCGACCAGAAGAACGCCCAGAACGACCAGTCCACGTGTAAGTCCATTGCCGACAAGTTTGTGGGCGACAACGTCAACCTGATTTATGCCATCGCCACGCCCGCCGCGCAGGCTGCCGCCGGCGCCACGGCCGATATCCCCATCGTGGGCTGCGCCATCACCGACTACGCCGCCTCCGGCCTGGTCCAGGACAACGACAAGCCCGGCACCAACGTCACGGGCGCTTCCGACCTCACCCCGGTCGCCGAGCAGCTCGAGATGATGCAGAAGGTCCTGCCCGACGTTAAAAAGGTCGGCCTGCTCTACTGCACCGCCGAGTCCAACTCCGACGTCCAGATCAAGGCCGCCAAGAAGGAGCTCGACAAGCTGGGCCTCGAGTACACTGACTTCACCGTCTCGAGCTCCAACGAGATTCAGTCCGTCGTCGAGTCTGCCGTGGGCAAGGTCGACGCGCTGTACTCCCCCACCGACAACACCATCGCCGCGGGTGCCTCGCAGGTCGGCCAGATCTGCAAGGAAAACAAGCTTCCCTTCGTGACTGGCGAGGAGGGTATGTGCATGGCCGGCGGCCTGTTCACCCTCTCCATCAACTATGAGGACCTGGGCTACGCCGCGGGCGAGATGGCCGTTAAGATCCTGAAGGGCGAGGCCAAGCCCGAGGATATGCCGATCAAGCACCTCTCGAGCAAGGACCTGGTCGTCGTCAAGAACGACGAAATGGCCGAGGCCCTGGGCATCGACCTTTCCGCCCTGGACGCGTAATGCCATACGCGGCATGCGTCTAGAGCCCGTGCTCGCGCTTTAGCCGCGTTATTCAATATCTGAGCCACAGGGGCGGGCGCTGTAGACCGGCGTCCGCCCTGCTTGTTTCAGGTAAAACAAAACGTCTGTCCGTAACTCTTCTATGCATTGTTACCGCTATTATGGTGAATCACGTGTCCACCCTATCCTAGGAGGTATGAAGCATGCTCATTGCATTGCAGGGCGCCGTTTCGCAGGGCGTCCTCTGGGGCATTATGGTGCTTGGCGTGTTTATCACGTTCCGCCTGCTCGACATTCCCGATATGACCTGCGACGGCAGCTTTGCCCTCGGCGGCTGCGTCTGCGCTGTGCTCATCGTCAATAACAACGTCGACCCGCTGTTCGCCGTGCTGGCCGGTATGTGCGCCGGCGCCATCGCGGGCGCCGTCACGGGCATTTTGACCACCGTCTTTGAGATTCCTGCGATCCTCGCCGGAATCCTCACCCAGATCAGCCTGTGGTCCATCAACCTGCGCATCATGGGCAAGTCCAATACGCCCATTCTTGCCAAAGGCACCGTGTTCTCGGCCGTCAGCAATATGACCGGTCTGCCGCAGTCCACCGTTGCCATCATCTTGGGCATCCTGCTCGCCGTGGCTATCGTTGCCATCCTGTATTGGTTCTTTGGCACCGAGATCGGCTCGGCGCTGCGAGCCACCGGCAACAACGAGTACATGATCCGCGCTCTGGGCGTCAACACCAACTCCACCAAGATGATCGCCCTCGTGCTCTCCAACGCCCTCATCGGCCTTTCGGGCGCGCTCATCTGCCAGAGCCAAAAGTATGCCGACATTGGTATGGGCACCGGTGCCATCGTTATCGGTCTTGCCGCCATTGTTATCGGCGAGGTGCTCGGCCGTCTGCTGCCCGGCGGCCTCACGCAGTTTAGCGTCCGTCTTGCCTCCGCCGTCTTTGGCTCCGTGGTGTACTTCCTTATCCGCGCCATCGTGCTGCAGTTGGGCATGGACGCCAACGACATGAAGCTGCTCTCCGCCGTAATTGTCGCTGTGGCCCTGTGCGTGCCCGTGGTTTGGGAGCGCTATAAGCTCCGCAGCTCCTACACGAAGGGGGATGAGGCAGATGCTTAAGCTCTCGCACGTCAAGAAGACCTTTAACAAGGGCACCGTCACCGAGAAGCGCGCGCTCACCGGCGTCGACCTCACCCTAAATGACGGCGACTTTGTAACCGTGATCGGCGGCAACGGCGCCGGCAAGTCCACGCTGCTCAACATGATCGCCGGCGTGTACCCGCTCGATTCGGGCGTTATTGAGCTCGACGGCACCGACATCTCGCGCCTGAGCGAGTCGCAGCGCGCCAAGTACCTGGGCCGCGTGTTTCAGGACCCTATGCGCGGTACCGCTGCCGACATGCAAATCGCCGAGAACCTGGCCCTCGCCAAGCGTCGCGGCCAGCGTCGCGGCCTTTCGTGGGGCGTCACCAAGGCCGAGAAAGATGAGTACGTTGAGCTGCTCAAGCGCCTGGACCTTGGTCTGGACACGCGTCTCAACGCCAAGGTCGGCCTGCTCTCGGGCGGCCAGCGCCAGGCACTCACCCTGTTGATGGCCACGCTCACCAGGCCGCGCCTGCTGCTGCTCGACGAGCACACCGCGGCCCTCGACCCCAAGACGGCCTCTAAGGTGCTCAACCTGACCGAGGAGATCGTCGACGAGAACCACCTGACCACGCTCATGGTCACGCACAACATGAACGACGCCATCCGTCTGGGCAACCGTCTGATCATGATGCACGAGGGCCATGTGATCTACGACGTGGCCGGCGACGAGAAGAAGTCGCTCACCGTGGCCGACCTGCTGCAGAAGTTCGAGGAGGTCTCGGGCGGCGAGCTCGCCAACGACCGCATGCTGCTAAGCTAAAACCTGCCAAATAGGGACAGGTTTATTTTGGCAGGTTTTATCTGCGCAAACGTCAAAACCGCCGCTAAGGGACAGACGCCCTTGCGGCGGTTTTCGCATATGATGTCGATAATCCGATATTCAACCAGACATTCTGGCTAAGGACTAAGGAAACTGCCATGAAAAGACTCCCCCGCCTTGCGTTAGCCGCCGCGTTGTTTGCCGGCGCGCTCGCAGGCATCCCAAGCCTCGCTTTCGCGGGGAACCTGCCCGCCGCTATTGACGGCTCCGTGGCCGTCATGCACACCAACGACATCCACGGCAGCTACAAGTACAGCTACAACGAAAGCAAGGGCACCGGCACCGTCGGCTTCGACGGACTGGCAGTTCTCTATAGCGCCCAAAGCAGCGCCCCCGATCTTTTGCTCGATGCGGGCGACACCTTCCACGGACAGTCCTTCGCCACCATGAGCGAGGGCAAGAGCATCGCCGAGCTCATGGACACCTTCTACGCCGACGGCTACGACGCGACCACGCCAGGCAACCATGACTGGAGCTACGGCGCAGACAAACTCCGCACCATGACCGGCTACAGCACCACCGGCACGCCCTTCGCCATACTCTGCGCGAACGCGAAGTCTACGAGCGGCGTATGGAGCTCGAGCATCACGAAGACGCTCAATCGCACCTGGGAGGATAGCGAGGATCACTCCACATTCGACTACAAAATCAAGGTCGGCGTCGTGGGTGCCATGGATGAGTCGCTAGGTTCCTCGCTGCGCGCGGACCTGGTCGCGGGCACCAGCTTCTCGAGTGCCGCGAACGCCATCAATACCGAGGCAGAGCAGCTGCGCAAGGAGGGCTGCGATGTTGTTGTGTGTATCGCGCACACGCTCGACGCCAAGACCTTTGCCACGCGACTCCGTGGCGTCGATGCCCTTATCGCAGGCCACGAGCACATCAACCTTAACGAGAAGGTGACGGGAGCCGACGGCAAGACGATCCACGTTGTCGAGGCAGGCAGCGCCTTTGCCGAGGTGGGGCTGCTTTCCATTCCGTACAAGTACAACACGAATGACACCGAGACGACCGACGATGACACGGTCACGGTCCCTGCAGACGGTAGCGACGAGAAGCTCTACACCGCCAAGAACGTCAACGACCTTTTGGCAGACCCCGACAAGGGCTCCGACTACCAAAGCCGCCTTGAAGACGTCCGCAACAAGATCAAGCCGCTCGACGAGGCCTTTGAAAACGAATCGAACAAGGTGCTCGGCACATCCGCCACCAACTATTTCTACGGCGAGGACGCCGCGGGCACGCATGGTTGGGAAATGGTGCGCACCACCGATTTCCGCCCCAGCAAGGAGGGCGACACCACCAAGGCCCAGACCATCGGCCACGTGATTTGCGGCTCCTATCTTGCCCTGACGGGCGCGGACCTCGCTATCGAAAACGCTGGCGGCATCCGCGGCGGCATCGCGGCGGGCAACGTGACCGCCGGCAACGTCATCGCCATCTCGCCCTACGGCAACACCGTGGAAACCTGGACCATGACCGGCGCGGACTTCCTCGCAGCACTCGAGCACTCGCTGCAAATCAGCGACGAGTGTAATCACAGCTACGAGCTTCAGCAAGCCTACGTGGCAGCCGGCCATACCGAGCAGGAGGCGCAAGACAAGTACAAGTGGCGCGATGACTCTGGCAGCGTTCTCTCCTTTGGCGGCATCAACGTGACGATTGATTGGACGCAGCCCGAAGGCAAGCGCATTGTGAGTGCCACACTCACCAAGGACGGCAGTACGCTCGACCCCGCCAAGACCTATACCGTCGCCACCAACAACTACATCATTACCAACACGACCGACTTTCCCACCTTTGCACACGCCACCAAGTACACCGAGTGGGGCACGTGCGAGGCGGCGCTGAGGGCGCTGATTGGGCAGAACGGCTGGGAGAGCAAGATGGCCGGGCTCGCCGGCACCATCGGCTTCGGCTCCGCAGCCGTGGACCCCACGCCCACACCGGCCCCGACGCCTAAGCCCTCGCCTAAGACGGACACGACGACCACGAAGGTCATCACCAAGAAGACGACCGGTAAGCTCGCCGCAACGGGAGACCGCACGCTGGCAGTAGTTGGCGCGTGCCTTATCGGCGGCGTCATCGTCATCATGCTCGGTATTATTTGGAAGCGTCGACGCTAAGCTACACCGCCGGGCCTTACAGCCCCGCCGCGTAAACCTTATATCGAGCACAGAAGCCCGTCCGAATTTGATCGGACGGGCTTCTTGGTGGGTATCATGGTTGAACGATCATTAGGAGGTTTTCCCTACATGGAATTGTTTGAGCCGATTCTTCATTTCTTTGAGCAACGGTGGGTCCACAACATCATCTGGGCAGGTATCTTGGCCATCGGCACCGCCGTTGCCGCCAAGGTCGCGTCCAAGACCCTGTACCACCTGCTCAACCGCGACGATAACCCACTCCCTTCATCGAGCATCTTCATCAACATCGCGCGCGCCGTCATCTGGATGATTGGCGGCAGCTTTATCCTCGACAACTGTTTTGGCATTAATGCAAACGCCCTCGTCGCCGCTCTTGGCGTCGGCGGCATCGCCATCTCGCTCGGCTTTCAGGACACGCTGTCGAACCTTATCGGCGGTATGCAGGTGACCTTTATGGGCATTATCAAACCCGGCGACAATATCGAGGTCGGCGGCGTGTCGGGCGTGGTCCAAGATATCACCTGGCGTCACACAACCATCGAGGACGCCTGCGGGCAGACCATCATTGTGCCCAACTCCAACATCTCCAAGAACACGCTCGTGCATCTGATGCCCTTTGGGCGCGTGGCCGTGCCCGTTGCCGTAAAGGACACGTCTAAGTGGGCTTCCCTTGACGCGCTGGCAGACGAGCTCACGAGCGCAACCAAAACGGCCGTCTCGCCCATCTCTGGCTTTGACAAGGAGCCGTACGTGCTCTTTAGCGAGATCGGCGACTTTGGCGTTAAGGGCAAAATCATCTTTATCGTCAGCGACGATAGCACCACTTTTACGGCAGCCGACGCCTGCATTCGTGCCATCGCCCCCATCATCGCCTAAACCACCACAAAGGGGACAGGCACCTTTGTGGTGGTTTCGCATCGTGGTACCATGGTTCATATCGTTGTTTAAACGACTAAGGGAGCAACATTATGGAAGAGGCCTATCGTCAAGCACGCAAGCGCGGCGAGCAAGGACGTCGACGCGCCATTAGCCAAAGCGAGCATCCATACCTTACGGACCTCGATAGCTTGGTTGCTCAGCTCCCCTTAGGTCAGCGAGAGAATGTCGGCCTGCGGGATATTCCGCTCGAAATGGTCGTCGGCACGGTCACCAAGGGCCGTCAGTCCGCCTTTTCGTGTAACTTTATGCCCCTGCTTCCGTTTAGCACCGAGTTCGCCCGCAAGTGGTCCAACCTCTACGACATCCAGGTGACCGAGGGCTATCGCGACCCCGTCATCGTCACCGAGTTCATGCATCGGTTCTATGTCCAAGAAGGCAACAAACGCGTCAGTGTCCTCAAATTCCTAGACGCCCCGACGGTTTCGACCAAGGTCACCCGTCTCTACCCCGGCACATGGGATTCCGTCGAAAGCCGCCTGTACGGCGAGTTCTGCGCGTTTTGGCGCGTCTGCCCCCTATACGAGATCGAGTTCTCGCGTGAGGGAAGCTACGAAACGCTCGCGAAGATGCTCGGTCAGAACCTTATCGAAAAATGGCCGCAGAAAAAGGTCGACTACCTGCGCCACACTTTCCTGCTCTTTAAGCGTGCCTACCTTCGCGCAGGCGGCGATCACCTGGACATTACGCCCGCCGACGCCATGCTCGTCTACCTCAATGTGTACAACCAGGACCGCCTGCTGGATACGCCGACGGATATCGTCGTAAACCGCCTGTGCAAGATCTGGCGCGAGCTGGTCATTGCCGGCAAAAATGACGAGGACAAGGTCGATCTTGTCGAAGCACCGAGCGTCGACGAGGAGGAGACGCCCGCCAAGTCCACCTCTGGCGTGCTCAACTTCTTTATGGGCAAGACCGTCTACTCGACGGCCAACCCCCTGCGCATCGCCTTTATCCATGAGTTCCCCTGTGCGACGTCGAGCTGGGACAGCCTGCACGACCAAGGGCGTCAGTATCTCGATGAGCACTTTGGCGGTATCGTGTGCACCGAGGCGTTCGAGGACTGTCACGATCCGGATGTGTTCTACGCCGCCGTGGAAACGGCTGTCAAACATGGAGCAAACGTCATCTTCTCGACCTCGCACCGCCTGATGGAATACACGCTCAGGGCTGCCGTTGAGTATCCCCGGGTTCGGTTCCTCAACTGCTCTATCGGCCTTCCCCATCAAAGCGTCCGTTCGTACTTTGGCAAGATGTACGAGGCCAAGTTTCTGCTGGGCGCCCTTGCGGCCAGCATGGCGGACAACCACCGCATCGGTTACCACGCGTCGGTCTTCGCCTCGGGCGCACTCAGCGAGATCAACGCCTTTGCGATTGGCGCCTCGCTGCTCGACCCGCGCGCGCAGGTCATCCTCACCTGGGGCGATGTTCCCGCCGGTGGTCTTGCCGAAGCCATGTGCCGCGAAGGCGTAAGCGTCATGACCGGCGCTGACATGTCAAAGTCGCTCGAAGACCCAACGGCCTACGGGCTTCACCGCTTGGTCGACGGCAAAGTCACCGGCATCGCCATGCCCGTATGGAACTGGGGCCGTTACTACGAGCTCATCGTTCGCAGCCTTCTTCACGGCACGTGGGACGAGACCAGCGACGACAACCAAGTGCGCGCTGTCAACTACTGGTATGGCATGAGCTCCGGAGTTATCGACATCCGTTACGCTCCGGGCCTACCCTACCAAACGCGCAAACTCGTGCAGTTGCTCCGCAACGGCATTGTTGAGGGATCCATCAACCCCTTTGGCGGCGAGCTCCACAGCCAGAACGGCGTGGTACAGATCGAAGGCTTCCCTCCGCTGCCGAGCACGCAGATTGTCGAGATGAATTGGCTGGCGGACAACGTGGTAGGCACCATTCCGCAGCTCGACGATGAGCCGAAAGTCCCTGCCCTATGAAAATCCTTGCAATAGCCGATACCGAAGAACGATGCCTTTGGGAGTGCTTTCGCAAGGAACGCTTTGAGGGAGTCGACCTGATTTTGTCCGCCGGCGATCTGGACCCGGACTATCTTGAGTTTTTGGTTACGGTCATCAACAAACCGCTCATCTACGTGCGCGGCAATCACGATGACCGCTACGCACGTCATGCACCGGGCGGATGTATCTGCGTGGAAGACAGCGTGTACACGTACCGAGGGATTCGCATTGCGGGCCTTGGCGGGTCCATGCGTTATCGCGACGGCGCCAACATGTACACCGAACGCGAGATGTCCAAGCGCATGCGTAAGCTGTCGCGTAAGGTTAGGATGGTCGGCGGGTGCGACATTCTGCTTACCCATGCACCCGCCGCCGGTATGGGTGATCTGGACGATCTGCCGCATCGAGGATTCGAATGCTTTAACACAGCACTCGAATCCTGGAATCCCGACTACATGGTGCACGGACATGTGCACCAAAGCTACGGTTGCGATTTTCAGCGCGAGCGTCAGCATGTGTGTGGAACGACGATCATCAACGCCTGCGGCTATACGCAGTTTGAGCTCGACCAGACGCACTACCCCATCCGCGGCTGGCAAGCAGCCTGGCTCAACTCACAAACCATGCGCCGCGAGCTCAAACGCCACGAAGCCATCGAGTCCTCAACGGCCAGAACACCCTGGTAACCACCACAAAGAGGACACTGTCCCCTTTGTGGTGCTTTTGACGCGATAGCAAGAAACCCGGTCCTGCAAAAGGCAGAACCGGGTTTCTTTAGCAATGCTTGCTGTACTCAGGCAGTAACTAGCAGTTACTCAGCCAGGAAGTCACGCTGGACAGCGGGATCGACCTTGACGCCAGGGCCCATGGTGGAAGACACGGAGATGGACTTGACGTACTTGCCCTTAGCAGAAGAGGGCTTGACGCGCAGGATCTCGGTGTACAGGGCAGCGTAGTTCTCGACGAGCTGCTGCTCAGAGAAGGACTTCTTGCCCAGGGGCACGTGGCAGATGCCGTAGCGGTCGGCGCGGTACTCAACGCGGCCAGCCTTGAGCTCGGAGACCATCTTGGCGACGTCCATGGTCACAGTGCCGAGTTTGGGGTTCGGCATGAGGCCACGGGGACCAAGGATCTTACCGATGCGACCAACCTTGGCCATCATGTTCGGCGTAGCGATAGCGGCGTCGAAGTTGATCTCGCCCTTCTGAATCTGGGCGACGAGCTCGTCGGAACCAATGATGTCGGCGCCGGCAGCCTCAGCCTCGCGGGCCTTCTCGCCCTCGGCGAAGACGGCAACACGAACGGTCTTGCCGGTGCCGTGGGGCAGGGAGATGGAACCACGGATGTTCTGGTCAGCCTTACGAGTATCGATGCCCAGACGGAAGTGGGCCTCGACGGTCTCGTCGAACTTGGCGGTGTCGAGCTCCTTGATGAGCTTGGCAGCCTGAAGGGGGGTGTAGAGCGTGGCGCGGTCGATCTTCTCGGCAGCGGCGTTATAGCTCTTACCATGCTTAGCCATGTGCATTACCTCCTGTGGTTAAACGGGCGTGAGCCCTCCCACATCGTATCGTGTGCCCTATTGCACACATTTAACGGGCACCCCGGTCGGAGCACCCGTCGTTACCATAAGAAATCGCTACTCAGCGATGGTGACGCCCATGGAACGGGCGGTACCGGCGATGATCTTCTTGGCGGCGTCAATGTCGTTGGCATTGAGGTCCGGCATCTTGATCTCGGCGATCTTGGTGAGCTGCTCCTGGGAGAGCTGACCAACCTTGTCGGCCTGGGGCTTAGCGGAACCAGACTTGAGGTTCAGCTCCTTCTTGATGAGGTGAGCCGCCGGCGGGGTCTTGGTGATGAAGGAGAAGGACTTATCCTCGTAGACAGAAATCTCAACGGGGATGATGTCGCCCTTCTTGTCCTGCGTCTCGGCGTTAAAGGCCTGGCAGAACTGCATGATGTTCACGCCAGCAGCGCCCAGGGCGGGGCCGACGGGAGGAGCGGGGTTAGCTGCACCAGCAGGAATCTGGAGCTTAATGACGTTGGCAACCTTCTTCTCAGCCATGGTCATTCCTTTCGAATCACGAGTGTGAAGTACTTGCTATATCGTAAGCACGCACGTGTTAGAAGCACTCCTGAGATGAGCAGTCACAGAAGAAGCACGCTCGCGCGAACGGACGAAAACTTAAGCGATGACAGCGACCTGGTTAAAGTCGAGCTCGACCGGCGTCTCGCGGCCAAAGATCATTAGCGTGACCTTGAGCTTGCCAGCCTCGGTGTTAACCTCGGAGACCTTGCCATCAAAGTCGGTAAGCGGGCCATCGGTGACGCGGACGGACGTGCCGACCTGAATATCAACCGAGGTGCGCTTGGGCGAATCGCCCTTACCGGGACGACGAGTCATCTTATTGTACTCATCGCGGGAAAGCGGTGCGGGCTTACCGTTGCCGCCCAGGAAACCGGTGACGCCGGGCGTGTTGCGAACACACGTCCAAGCATCGTCATCCATCTCCATGCGGACCAGGACATAACCCGGGAAGATCTTGGAATCCTTGGTCTCACGCTTGCCACCCTCTTTGATCTCGGTGACGCGCTCCATAGGAATCTCGATATCAAAGATACGGTCCTGCATGCCCATGGTCTCGATACGATGCTCGAGATCGGACTTTACGCGGTTCTCGTATCCGGAGTAAGTGTGAACGACGTACCAACGCTTAGACATGGTTTAGCCCCTCAATCCAGAGAACAGAGCAAGAGCCTCGCCAAAGCCAGCATCGAGCAGAGCGATGACGACGCCGACGACGACCAGAGAAGCGCAAACGACGACCGAGTAGTTCACGAGCTCCTTCTTATCGGGCCACGTGACACGCTTCATCTCGGACTTGACCGAAGCGAAATACTTCTTGGTGCGGGCGAAGAAACCAGGCTTCTCGTTCTTCTTGGACTTCGCAGCCTTCTCGTTCTTCTTGGCAACGGCCTTCTTAGCCTCAACCTTGGAGTTGGCGGCAGCGCTGTTGGCAGGTGCCGGCTGCTGAGCCTTCTTCTTGTTCTTCTTGTTGGCCATTTGGGTTACCTCCGCGCAATGCGCTTATACATGAGTAAACCGTAAGCCCCCAAGTGGGAGCTTACGGAATAATGACTGGCACGCCAGGAAGGACTCGAACCCTCAACACTCGGTTTTGGAGACCGATGCTCTACCAATTGAACTACTGGCGTATGTGACTAGAGACTAGCGAGTCTCTTTGTGCAGCGTGTGGTGACGGCACCAGGGGCAATACTTCTTGATCTCCATACGATCAGGCATGGTCGACTTGTTCTTGGTGGTCGTATAGTTGCGGCGCTTGCACTCAGTGCACGCAAGAGTAACTAGAGTACGCATGTATCCTGAACCTTTCATTTCCGCCCCGTACGGGCACGAGTTGTTACTTTATCAGCTCCACGTAAGTGCTGTCAATGAAAACCTCGAGTCAATTGGTTCTCGGTGGATCCATTCATATTTGGAACACATCAATGAAGCCATCGAGAGCTAATCGACGGTGCATCCAGGACCATTATCGATCCTCTCGACACCAGCAACGGCTCAATATCCATTGCAGAAAAGAACCCGGCACCCATATAAGTGCCGGGTTCTCTAAGTCAGCTATATCAAAGAGCTAATTTACTCAATGATCGTGGAGACGATGCCCGAACCGACGGTGTGGCCACCCTCGCGGATAGCGAAGCGCAGGCCCTCCTCCATGGCGATCGGGTGGATGAGGTCGCCCTCGATGGTGATGTGGTCACCAGGCATAGCCATCTCGGTGCCCTCGGGGAGCTTGACCGTACCGGTAACGTCGGTGGTACGGAAGTAGAACTGAGGACGATAACCATCGAAGAACGGGGTGTGACGGCCGCCCTCCTCCTTGGTCAGAACGTAGATCTCACCGGTGAACTTGGTGTGCGGGGTAACCGAACCGGGCTTGCAGAGAACCTGGCCGCGCTCGATGTCCTCGCGCTTGATGCCGCGGAGCAGCAGACCGACGTTGTCGCCAGCCTCGCAGAAGTCCATGGACTTACGGAACATCTCGATACCGGTAACGACGGTGTTCTGGGTATCCTTGATGCCGACGATCTCGACGGGCTCGTTGAGCTTGAGCTCACCGCGCTCGACACGGCCGGTAGCAACGGTACCACGGCCAGAGATGGTCATAACGTCCTCAACGGCCATCAGGAAGGGGAGGTCGTTGTTACGAGCAGGCGTCGGGATGTACTCGTCGACGGCCTTCATGAGCTCGCGGATAGCGTCCATCCACTTGGCGTCGCCCTCGAGAGCGCCCAGAGCGGAACCACGGATGACGGGGATGTCGTCGCCGGGGAAATCGTACTCGGAGAGGAGCTCGCGGGTCTCCATCTCGACGAGGTCGATGAGCTCGTCATCGTCGACCATGTCGCACTTGTTCAAGAAGACGACGATGTAGGGAACGCCGACCTGACGGGCGAGCAGGATGTGCTCGCGAGTCTGAGCCATGGGGCCGTCGGTAGCGGCGATGACCAGGATAGCGCCGTCCATCTGAGCAGCACCGGAGATCATGTTCTTGACGTAGTCAGCGTGGCCCGGGCAGTCAACGTGAGCGTAGTGACGGGCAGCGGTCTCGTACTCAACGTGGGAGACGGAAATCGTAATGCCGCGCTCGCGCTCCTCGGGAGCCTTGTCGATGTTCTCGAACGCAGTGAAGTCAGCCTTGCAGCCCTCGGTCTCGGAGAGAACCTTGGTGATGGCAGCGGTCAGCGTGGTCTTGCCGTGGTCGACGTGACCAATGGTGCCGATGTTAACATGCGGCTTAGTGCGCTCAAACTTCTCTTTGGCCATAAAGCCCTCCTCTAAACAGGTCGTCCCCGAACGGGACTTTGCCTTTATACCATAGTGGCCTCTCAACATATTATTGAGAAGCCACCGTGTTACCTATGGTAGCGGTGACTGGATTCGAACCAGTGACGCCACGGGTATGAACCGTGTGCTCTAACCAACTGAGCTACACCGCCGGATGGAGCCTGCAACCAGACTTGAACTGGTGACCTCTTCGTTACCAACGAAGTGC
>DBFDDV010000149.1:0-5791 GCA_048302525.1 Collinsella sp.
AACTAAAGTAAAATTAAGTTACACGGCGGTGTGAAAGGAGAGCCTTGTGGAATATCTCGAGAACCCGTTTACCCCCAGTTTTGGTGAGGTTCCCGCCCATCTCGCTGGCAGACAACAGATTATTCGGGATTTGGACCGTGCCTTCTTGAGCCAGCGCAGGCGCCCAGAATTGACCTCGATCTTCTCAGGCGCGCGTGGAACCGGTAAAACCGCTCTCATGTCGTCGCTCGCGACAAGGGCGGAATCCCACGGCTGGATAGCCGTAAAGACGACCGCGCTCCCGGGAATGCTTGAGGAACTCGAGTTCGGGGCGAAACGCGCCGCAGCCCATCTCATCGACCCGTCCAACCACTTCGAAGTCACCGGCCTCGGAATTGCACCGCTCGGCAGCATCGAGGTCAATCGTGTCCACGATGCCTCAACCTGGCGTTATCGCATGAGCGACATCATCGACCAGCTCAACGAGGCGGGCACCGGTCTGCTCGTCACGGTTGACGAGGTGGACCCGACACTCGACGAGATGATTCAGCTCGCAGCGACGTATCAGCACTTTGTGACCGATGGGGAACGCGTCGCCCTGCTCATGGCGGGACTTCCCAACAACGTCTCGACGTTGCTGAACCACAAGACGGTCTCGTTCCTTCGCCGCGCCCAACAATATCATCTGGGTCGCATTGCCGACTATGACGTACGCGAGGCCTTGATTCGCACGATCCAGGAAAACGATCGCTTGGCAGATGCTGAGGGAATCGATAGAGCCGTTCGCTCGATCTCTGGTTTTCCCTTCCTATTGCAACTCGTAGGCTACCGTGCCTGGGATCTCACAAGCGATTCGAAGGAGATCTCGTCACGCGACTTTGACCTGGGAATCAAAATCGCGCGCGACGAGATGGACGACCGAATCCTCGCGGCAACCTATCGGGAACTCACTGCAGAGGACAAGCGATTCCTCATCGCCATGCTCGATGACGAGGAAGAGTCCACCACCGCTGACCTTGTCGAGCGCCTTAGGCGTTCGCCGCAGCAGGTCTCACGCTACCGACGCCGCATGATAGACGCCGGCATCATCGGGGAGCGAGGACGAGGGCTCGTCGCATTTGAATTGCCATTCTTCCGCGACTATCTCTCCGCTCAGTGCGTGAAATAGGCATCAATGAGGCAAAGGGACAGTCCCTTGGCCTCATTGTCTATAGGTAGCGGCCGGTGATGCTTGCGGAGCAGGCCGCGATGTCGCCCGGCGTACCGGCGCAGACGATTTGCCCGCCCGCGTCGCCACCGCCCGGACCCATGTCGATCACGTAATCGGCGTTACGGATAAGGTCGAGATCGTGCTCGATTACGATAACCGTGGCGCCCTTGGCAACGAGACCGTCAAACACGTTCAACAGCACCTGAACATCGAGCGGATGCAGGCCGATCGTGGGCTCGTCAAATACGAATACGGCATCGTCCTGCACGCGGCCCATCTCGCTCGCAAGCTTAAGGCGCTGCGCCTCGCCGCCCGAAAGCGCCGGTGTGGGCTCGCCAAGTGTGAGATAACCCAAGCCCAGGTCGTGCAAGGTCTGCAAGCGCGTCTGAACTTTCTTGAGTCCCAGTGTGGCGTCGATGGCCTCGTCCACGCTCATGTCCATGAGCTGCGGCAACGTAAGCAGACTCCCGTCCTTGCCCTCGCGATGGATATGCGAAGCCGCGCCTGCATAACGCGAACCACGACATGCCGGGCAGACGATCTCGACGTCGGGCAGAAACTGCACGTCGAGCGATATCGAGCCCGTGCCATCGCACGTAGGGCAGCGCAAGGCGCCAGTGTTGTAGCTAAAGGCACCCGCCTTGTAGCCGGCTGCCTTGGCTTCGGGCGTACGGGCGAAGGCGCGGCGCAGCTCATCATGGATGTCGGCATAGGTCGCCACCGTCGAGCGCACGTTGGCGCCGATAGGCGTGGCGTCAATCAGGTTGGCGCGTGCGATACCCTCGGCGTCGACCCAGCGCACATGGCTTGGCAGGCGCTCGCCAGCTGCCTGGGCTCTAAGCGCCGGAATGAGCGTCTCGAGCACCAACGTCGTCTTGCCCGAACCCGAAACGCCCGTCACCGCGACAAGACGGCCGCGCGGAATATCGACTTCGAGCGGCTTGACGGTATGGATGGCATTAGTTGCCATGCGGATGTGGCCCTGATCAAACATTTCCCCGTCAGTCACCTGCGGGCGCAAGCGCTTGGGATCTGCGCGCAAAAACGGTGCGATGCGGCTGTCCTGCGATTGCTCGACCTCGTCTACCGTACCGGCAGCGATCACGTTACCGCCGCCTGCTCCGGCAACGGGGCCCATCTCGACCAGATAGTCGGCTTCCGCCAGCACGCGCGTGTCGTGGTCGACAACAACCACGGTGTTGCCGTCATCCACCAGATCGCGCATCACGCCCACCAAGCCGTCGACATTGGCAGGATGCAAGCCGATCGAGGGCTCGTCCAGCACATAGAGCACGCCTGTCGATCGGTTGCGCACCACGCGGGCAAGCTGCACGCGCTGGCGCTCACCCGTGGAGAGCGTGGCACCGGCGCGATCGAGCGAAAGATAATCGAGACCCAGGTCGACCAGGCGGCGGGCCGCGCTCAAAAACGAATCGCAGATATCCGTCGCCATGGGCCGCATCTCGGCCGGCAAGGATGCGGGCACCCCGCGCACCCACTCAATCGCCTCACCCAGCGTCATGGCCGCGGCCTGCGCCAGATTGATACCGCGCACCTGGGGCTGGCGTGCCGCCTCGGAGAGACGCGTGCCGCTGCAGTCGCGGCATGGGCCCTCGCGCAAAAAGCGCGCAACGCGTTTGAGGCCCTTGTCGTCCTTAACCTTGGCGAGCGCATTCTCGACGGTATAGACGGCGTTGTAATAGGTGAAGTCGAGCGGCGTGGCGCCCTCGCCGTTTTTGGGAACGTAGAGAATGTGCTTTTTAACCGCCGGACCATGGAACACGATGTCGCGCTCTTGAGGCGTGAGCTGGTTAAACGGCACGTCGGTACGCACGCCCATCTCGCCGGCGACCTGCTTCATCAGATCCCACATGAGCGTGCCCCAGGGAAGCACCGCGCCCTCGTTGATAGTCTTTGACTCGTCGGGCACCAGGCTCGCCTCGTCCACCTCGCGCATGACACCGGTGCCACCGCAGGTAGGGCACGCACCGCCGCTGTTGAAGGCAAGGTCCTCGGCGCTCGGGGCGTAGAACTCGCGGCCGCATGTCGGACACGTGAGCGACAGGCCCGCAGCCACGTTAAGGCTCGGCTCCACGCGTGCCCCGCAATGTGGGCACGCGTGATGGGCGCAACGGCTAAAGAGCAGACGCAGGCTGTTGTTGAGCTCGGTCATGGTGCCAAAAGTGGAGCGCACGCCCGGCACGCTGGGGCGCTGATGCAATGCGAGCGCCGCTGGCACGTGCAGCACCTCGTCCACCTGGGCGTGCTCGGCCTGCGTCAGACGACGGCGGGTATAGGTGCTGAGCGCCTCCAGGTAACGGCGCGAGCCCTCGGCATAAAGAACTCCCAGCGCCAGCGAACTCTTGCCCGAACCCGACACGCCGGCAATACCCACGAGCTTTCCCAGCGGGATATCAATATCGATGTCCTTAAGGTTATGGACACGCGCGCCACGCACCTCGATAGCCTGCGGGCTCATCTTCTGTTCCGTCACCTTTATCACCCTACTCATGCCATAAAACTCGATCGCGAATGTACTCGCCCAGCATGGGCACGGTAAACCGGACGAGACCGTATCCGGCAGCCTCGATGACGCGCTCGCGAATCAGGCTTGCGCGATATTTGCTCGCCCAACTCTGAGTACGGTCGCAGCGCTCAATGATATCCGCCATACGCGTCGGTTTACCCTCGTCAACCGCCATGGCCTCGATAAAGAGGCGTTGCGGGCTGCGCAATCCATAATACAGGGGCGCGTCGACCGCTTCGTAGAACTCGGGGACGGCATCCGCATGGCCATCCTCGACATCGCACCTTTCAATGACCTGCGAGTTGCGTCGGACAGCAGAGCGCCACATGTAATAGCCCACCAGCTGAACCATATAGGGATGCCCCATGCTCTTGCGTGCCGCAAGGTCCGCCGTCTCCGCGTCAACGTAAAGACCAGCGTCTTTGACCGTCTGGATATATGAATCGCGCACCTTGGGCAAAGAAATCGCCCCCAGCGTACGCTGCTGGGCACGGCGCAAAAACGTCACGCTCGGCTCTTCGAGCAAGTCATCAACCATACTGGGCAATCCAGCGAACACCAGCGCAAGACCGCGCTGGTCGCTATCGGGCAATCCCGTAGCATCCTGATCTCCGAGCACTTGCTGATAGAGAACGGCAAGAGCCGCCAGCTCCTCGATAGACGCAGACTGCGCCTCGTCAATCGCAAACAGTATGCCCTTTCCCGGCCCGAGTTTCTTGAGGCGTTCGTTGACTAACCCGCGCAACGTCTCGCCTTTTGTCCGCGCCGCCTCGACCGACATCCGGCCAAATGACGGCCCAAACTCCATTGACGTCACAACGGGTTTATTCGAGCGAAGCGCGTCGGTCAATCGGTCGCATAAGCCAAGCGAAGCGGAATCGGAGACAACCGCCCATCCGCGCTCGCTGGCTAAACGCTGCAGCTCCCGCAGGAGAACCGTTTTGCCACAGCCGCGGTTTCCCGTAATGAGCATGAGCCTGCCCGGCGCTCCGGCGCCGTTGTCGAGTCCTTCTTCAAAATCTTCGATAACAGACTCGCGACCGATGAGTATCGGAGGCCGCTTACCAGCCGTGGGCTTAAAGGGATTTGGATTCATGTCGGCCTCCTCGGATTGGCAAACCCTGGTAATAGTTATACCAACTTGTACCGAGTTACACCAATAGCATACGACAAAGGAACTGACCCTCTATCACCTATGGCCGAAAAACTCGGCGTCTGCTGCTCGCCAGGGGCGAAAGGTGGCGGGATCGATCTTTACGTGCGCCGCGGCGGGTACGTCGTACCATTTGACCGCGTAACCGGCACCGTGAGAGCAAAAGACCGAATCGGGCGTGTTGGGCAGATCGGCCTCGGGCTCATAGGTGGCCGCCTCGATGACGCGCTCAGCATCATGGCAAGCCGCATAGCCGGCAAACTCTAGGTACAGATGTCCGCGACCGCTCGTGTAGGCAGCCACCTCCAGCGCGTAATCCTGCACCTCGGATGCCGGTACGCGACCCACAAGCGTCGCCCGATCGCCCGCCATCGTCGGTGGCTCGTACTCGGCACCCATGCGCGTGGCATCCGAGAGCGCCCGGCCCACGCACTCCCCCGGCACCTCAACCTCAAAGTGGTACCACGGCTCCAACAGCACCGTCGCGCCGGCCTCACGCGCCTGCATGAGCCCCTGACGAATCGCGCGGTACGTGGCCTGGCGAAAATCGCCGCCCTCGGTGTGTTTGGCATGCGCACGGCCGCCCGTGAGCGTAATGCGCACATCGGTGATGGGCGAGCCGGTCAGCACGCCCAGGTGATCGCGCTCCATGGCGTTGGTGAGTGCCAGACGCTGCCAGTTAAGATCGAGCTCGTCGGTCGAGGTCACGGTGCCAAACTGCACGCCCGAACCCGCCGGCAACGGTTCCAGGCACAGATGCACCTCGGCATAGTGGCGCAGTGGCTCAAAGTGGCCCACGCCCTCGACCGGCTGCGAAATAGTCTCCTTATAGAGAATGCCGCCAGACTCAAACGCAACCGAAAGGCCAAAGCGATCGGCCAATACCCGCTGCACGACCTCGAGTTGCACGGCGCCCATCAGC
>DBFDDV010000150.1:0-6238 GCA_048302525.1 Collinsella sp.
GGCATGCTGCTCGTAACGCTCGGCGTCGTCTATGGCGACATCGGCACGAGCCCCATGTACACCATGAAATCAATCGTCGCCAACAACGGCGGCATCGGTACCGTCAGCGAGGACATGATCCTGGGCGCGCTTTCGCTCGTCATCTGGACCATGACGCTCGTGACCACGGTCAAGTACGTGGTAATCGCCATGAAGGCCGACAACCACAACGAAGGCGGCATCTTCGCCCTGTTTAGCCTGGTACGCAAGGTGGCACCGTGGCTGATTCTCCCCGCCATGATCGGCGGTGCGGCGCTGCTCGCCGACGGCATCCTCACCCCCGCCGTCACGGTTACCACGGCCATCGAGGGTCTGCGCACCATCGAGTGGGGCCACGCACTATTGGGTGACGGTCAGACCAATGTGATCATCATCACCATCATCATTATCTGCGGTCTGTTTGCCATGCAGCGCGCCGGCACCTCGTCAATCGGCAAGCTCTTCGGCCCGCTCATGACGCTGTGGTTCCTGTTCCTGGCAGGCGCCGGCCTGTTCAACATGCTCGGCAACCTGTCCATCTTGCGCGCGCTCAACCCCATTCGCGGCATTATGTTCCTGTTCTCGCCCATCAACCACTCGGGCATCATGGTGCTCGGCTTCGTCTTCCTGTCGACGACCGGCGCCGAGGCGCTCTATTCGGACATGGGTCACGTGGGCAAGGCTAACATTTACGCATCCTGGCCGTTCGTAAAGGCGGCCCTCATCCTTAACTATCTGGGTCAGGGCGCTTGGCTGCTCGCCAACAACTCCAACCCCCAGATGCTCGCGATGGATATTGTTAACCCGTTCTATATGATGCTTCCCGAGCCCCTGCGCCCCTTTGCCATCGTGCTTTCGGCCGTAGCGGCCATCATCGCCTCGCAGGCGCTCATCACCGGCTCGTTCTCGCTGGTATCCGAGGCAACGCGCCTCAACCTTATGCCGCACCTGCGCATCCACTACCCCAGCGACACCAAGGGTCAACTCTATATTCCGCTCGTCAACAACATCATGTGGGTCGGCTGCATCTTCATCGTGCTGCTGTTCCAAAACTCCGAGCGCATGGAGAGCGCCTACGGCCTCGCCATTACCGTGACCATGCTCATGACCACGACGCTTTTGACGAGCTATATCGCTGGCATTCTCAAGCACAAGCTGGACGCCTGCGTCTTCGCCCTGCTCTTCGGTGCCATTGAGCTATGCTTCTTTGCCTCGTGCCTCACCATGTTCTTTGACGGCGGCTATGTGATGATCTTCCTGGCCGCACTGCTGTTTGGCCTTATGTACGTGTGGCGCCGTGGCACCGCCATCGAGCGCACGCAGACGATTCTGTTGCCCGTCTCCAAGTACATCGATCAGCTCAACCGCCTGCGCAACGACGAGACCTATCCCGTGCTCGCCGACAATCTGGTATTTCTCACCAACAGCCCCGACCCGCTCACGCTCGACCGCGACGTGCTCTATTCCATCCTGGATAAGCATCCCAAGCGCGCCAAGGCATATTGGTTCATTAACGTGCACGTTACCGACGAACCCTATACGCACGAGTATTCCGTCGAGACCTTTGGCACGGACTTCCTCTTCCGCGTTCGCCTGGACCTGGGCTTTAAAGTCAACCAGCGCGTCAACGCTTATCTGCGTCAGATCGTCGGCGACTTGATGGCATCGGGCGAGCTGCCGCCGCAACATCACACCTACTCCATCTACGAGACACGCGGCAACGTGGGTGACTTCCGCTTTTGTATGCTGCGCAAGATGCTTGCCCCCGAAACGGACATCAACCGCAATGACCACCGCGTGATGGCCATCAAGTACGCCGTCCGCCGCGCCTGCGGAAGCCCGGCACGCTGGTACGGTCTTGAGAACTCGGCCATCATCATCGAGTACGTGCCGCTGTTTGCCCGCATGCGCCCGGCCGTTAAGCTCGTGCGCACCCAGATGCCGCTCGAGGTTCAGATCGAAGAGGCCGAGGAAATGGAAGTCGACATCTTCTCGGACGACTTGGTCAACGGCAACGAAGCCGGTAAGGACATGAACGTCGATCCCACCGAGTTGCTCGAGAGCGTCGCCGATACGCCCGAACAGCAACTCGACGGACTCGAGAGCACCCAGTTCAACGACGCCAACTTCTAACACGCCATCAGCCATTGACGACAACGGCCTCGCATCTCATAAGAGGTGCGAGGCCGTTTTATGTCGCAACGGACCAGTGAGCTACGAACGACGCGGCTCGGGAACCACGAGCCTATCGGGGCTCGCGCCCTCAGCATCCATCAGGCTCACGTAGCGAATCGACGGATCCCCATACATCGCGTAGTAATAATTGCCCGTGCGCGCGCTAAAGCATCCGGTGTAGATAGTCTTCTCGAACTCACCATCGCCCATCCTGGACGCTCCCTCGATCATCACCACGCCCTCGAGCGAGCGGAACATGCGAACGACGTTTTCGGTCTCGCTCTCCTTTTGCGGGTAATTGGCATTGAGGTACGCCGCCTTTACAAAACGGCTCGGCGAATAGCAATCGCCCGGAATGCCGCGCATGCCGGCACCGGCTCCATAGGGCTTAAGCTCGGCGCCACGCCATGTCGCCGTCTGCGGAAAATCGCTTGTGGCGGTGATATAGGTGCGCAGGTTTTCCATGTGCCACGGGAAGGTCGGCTGGTTGGCAAGGGTGTCGACCGGATCGTCGTATACATGCAGGCCGTCAGCCATCATCTCGACCACGAAGCTGCGCTGGCTGTCGCCGATAATCCAATGGAGCAGCGACACGCCCAGCCCCTCTCCGGCAGATTTGGCGACAATCACCGTGTCGCGCAGCGCGGCCTCGACCTCATCGACCGTCGAGAACGTCGCTGCCACCCACAGGGGAAACTCATAGGCCGCGATATTGGTCTTTCCATCAACCGGCCCCTCGGCATACTCGGCATAACCCGGGAAATTGAGGCCCGCTACGGCGAGGCCCGCATCGTTGCCGCAATCGAAGAACATAGGGTAGTTCTTGTAATCGATGCACATACCGATCACCGCGTGTGCCGCTGTCGCGTCGTCGATAAACGAATACGGAATGTGGAACCCGCGCGGCATCACGCGAACCTGTTGGCCGTAGTCAAAGCTCCAGTCGAGGTTGCGGCCTAGATACATGTGGCCAGAATTATCGGTAAATCGAATACTCGTGCACATAGCGCCTCCTAGCTTTACGTTCTTGCTAAGGTTATTGTCACCAAACAAAAAGGCGCTAAACACAAAAGCCCGGACATGACAACAATGTCACGCCCGGACTATTCAAGCTGGATAAACTCAACCAAGTTAACCCCGCAGGTCGTCTAAGGGGTCAAAGTGCCGCAGATTGCCACGAAAGAGGAGCGCCGCGTACTAACGGTACGCAAGCGACGATTGAGCGGCAAGGTGCGGTGCTTTGATCCCCTTAGACCAACTTGCCGAGACAGTGGTCGATCATATGCTGGATCATTTGTGCCTCGAAGCCCACAAAGTCCTGCTTGCGCTCGCGCATCTTGCCGTCGACGATTACGTCATAAGCGACCTTGCACTTGATATAGCGCGTGGACTTGGTGACCTCCTCGTGCGTCAGGCAGCTCTCCTCCATCTTGCTGGCACCCAGGCCAAACACCAGACGGGGGTTGTAGAGCACGTGGGGCTCGCCGGCGTCGTCCAGATAGACGCAGACCTTCTTGGTAACGCCAATCTGGTTGGCGGCAAGGCAGCCGGCATCGTCGAGCGACTTGATGGTATCGATCAGGTCCTGTGCCACCGACTCATCCTCGACGGTCGCAACCTCGCAACGCTGGGACAGAATAGCCTCGTCGTGGCAAAGCTCTTTAATCATACGTTCCTCCATAGGGGTCGTTGTAACCGCTTAAGTATACGGTACCCTCACATTTTCATGCGAAAAATACCGTCCGTCTGCTACAAAGCGCCGAACATCAACATGCGAGGAACAACAGCGTCGTAAAGGGGCTATAGTGGGTGAGTTCGTGTCAATCGGCCTAAACTCGGGGCCGAACAAGGAAAGGGTATGCATGGACGAACTATTTCACGTCAGTGAGCGCAAGTCCACGATCGGGACCGAACTTCGCGCTGGACTGACAACATTCCTGGCGATGGCCTACATCATCGCCGTCAACCCCGCGGTGCTCTCGGGCGCTGGCATCGATGCGGGAGCGCTCGCCTGCGCCACCTGCCTGGGCGCCGGCATCATGACCATCTGCATGGGCATCTTCGCCAACCGCCCGCTCGCCTGCGCGTCGGGCTTAGGCGTCAACGCGATGATCGCTGGAATCACCACCACCGTCTGCGGCGGTGACTGGCACGTGGCCATGAGCGTCATCTTCCTTGAGGGCGTCGTCATCTTGCTGCTCGTGCTTTGTGGCCTGCGCGAGGCCATCATGGATGCCATCCCGGTTGTCCTGCGTCACGCCATCTCGGTGGGCCTGGGCCTGTTCATCGCCATGATTGGCCTGTGCGATGCCGGCATTATCACCGCTGGCGCCGGTACACTCGTCGGTCTGGGCGACATCACCTCCCCCACCTTCATCGTCGGCATTATCTCCATCCTGGTGACAGTCGCCCTCGCCTGCCGCAACGTCCCCGGCTCGCTGCTCATCGGCATCGTCGTCGCCGTCATCGCCGGTATCCCCCTAGGTGTGACCCATGCTCCGACCGGTATCATCGCCCCGCTCGACTTCTCGAGCATCGGTGGCCCCATCGCCGACGCCGGCGGCGTGCCCGCCATCGTCAAGGTCCTTACCGACCCCGCGCTCCTCGTCATCTCGTTCTCGCTGCTCATGAGTGACTTCTTCGACACCATGGGCACCGCGATGGCCGTGGCCAAGCAGGGCGAGTTCCTCACCGACGACGGCAACGTCGAGAATATCAAGGAGATCCTGATCGTCGACTCCGCCGCCGCCGCTGTGGGCGGTTTCATGGGCGTCTCCTCCATCACCACCTTCGTCGAGTCCACCTCTGGCGCTGCCGACGGTGGCCGCACGGGCCTCACCTCCGTCACCACCGGCGTGCTGTTCATTCTCGCCGCGTTCTTCTCCCCCATCGTCACCATCGTTTCCAGCGCCGCCACCTGCGGTGCCCTGGTCTACGTCGGCTACCTCATGATGAGCGAGGCCTCCGAGATCGACTGGTCCGACGTGTCGCAGGGTTTCCCGGCGTTCATGATTATCGCCGGCGTGCCCTTCACCTACTCCATCTCTGCCGGCATTGGTCTGGGCTTTATCGCCTACGTGATCGTCGCACTCTTTAAGGGCGAGGCCTCCAAGATCAAGCCGCTCATGTGGATCGCAGCCCTTGCCTTCCTCGTCTACTTCTTTGTAGCGTAGCGGCAATGCTGCCAAAGCAGAACACCAAAGCGCGGAGTCGCATCGAGCGGCTCCGCGCCTTTCTTTTAGCGTCTGCCCCCGTGCCAGCGTGCGACAATTGAGGCTGTCAATATCACAACACCGAGAGAAGCCTGCCTTGGAAGCGCATCATAAGCAGATAACCGTTTATTCAGAGCGTGCGGAAGGCGCGCCCGTCATCTATCTCCCCGTGGTTATGGGCGACGGTAGTGAAGTCTACGAGCGCTGCCGAGAGCTCGACTGCCCGCCGTTCACCCTTGTCGCCATTGGAGGGCTCGATTGGAATCGCGAGCTGAGCCCCTGGGCATGCGATGGTACCGTACGCGATAGCGAGCCCTTTGGCGGACAGGCTGCTGGTTTTCTTGACGAGTTGTTGAAGCAGATAATCCCCCAGGCCGAATCATCGCTCCCGCAACCGCCTGCCTGGCGCGGCGTTGCCGGCTACTCGTTGGCGGGTCTTTTTGCACTGTGGGCACTTTGGCAAACAGATGTCTTTGAGCGCGCAGCGAGTGCATCGGGGTCGCTGTGGTTCCCCGGCTTTATCGACTACGCGCGCGAGCGCACGATGACGGCTACGCCCGACGCCGCCTATCTGTCGCTCGGTAAAAAGGAAACCAAGACGCCCAACCGCATGATGCGGCACGTACTCGACGATACGCGCGCGATGGAAGAGCTGTTTATCGAGCGCGACATCCCAACAACGCTGGAGCTCAACCCCGGCAATCATTTTGCCCAAACTGACCTGCGCATGGCGCGCGGCATCCACTGGATACTGACGCATTAAAAATGGCGTCCACGCGTACATGCGCATGGACGCCATTTTTTGATTTAGCTGAACACAACTACTATTCGAC
>DBFDDV010000151.1:0-1569 GCA_048302525.1 Collinsella sp.
CGTTATCATCTAGACCCATGAACATACGTAAGGAGCAATCATGCCAAACGAGAACAGCTACGAAGTCGCGCTGCAAAAGAGCAACGCCATTCGCGAGGGCCTGGCCAAGACGCCCGAGAAGTTCACCATGCTCACCGGCGACCGCCCCACCGGCCGTCTGCACCTGGGCCACTACTTTGGCACCCTCAAGGGCCGCGTCGAGCTGCAGAACATGGGCGCCAAGACCAACGTGCTCATTGCCGACTACCAGGTCATCACCGACCGCGACACCACCGAGCACATCCAGGACAACGTGTACAACATGGTCATGGACTACCTTGCCTGCGGCATCGACCCCGACAAGACCATGATCTACGCACACTCCGCCGTGCCCGCTGCCAACCAGCTCATGCTGCCGTTCCTGTCGCTGGTGTCCGAGGCAGAGCTGGCGCGCAACCCCACCGTCAAGGCCGAGATGGAGGCCTCGGGCCACGAGCTTACCGGCCTTCTGCTCACCTACCCGGTGCACCAGGCCTGCGACATCCTGTTCTGCAAGGGCAACGTGGTGCCGGTCGGTCGCGACCAGCTGCCGCACATCGAGCTCACCCGCACCATCGCCCGCCGCTTTAACAACCGCTACGGCAAGGTGTTCCCCGAGGTCGAGGCGCTGCTGTCCGAGACCCCGCTGCTGCCCGGCCTGGACGGCCGCAAGATGAGCAAGAGCTACGGCAACGCCATCAATATCTCGATGACCGCCGAGGAGACGGCCAAGCGCATCAAGAGGAGCCAGACCGACTCCGAGCGCATGATCACGTTCGACCCCGAGAACCGCCCCGGCGTGTCCGGCCTGCTTTCGACGGCTGCCATCTGCACCGGCCGATCCGAGGTCGAGATTGCCGAGGAGATTGGCATGGGCGGCTCCGGCCAGCTCAAGAAGTACGTGACCGAGGCCGTCAACGAGTACTTTGCGCCGATCCGCGAGCGTCGCCAGCGCTACGAGAACGACCTGGATTACGTGAAGGACGTGCTGCACGAGGGCAATCGCCGTGCCAACGAGATCGCCGAGCAGACCCTGGCCGAGGTTCAGGACGCCATGGGCATGGTGTACTAGGCAAAGCGCTTTCGCACAACATAGACGGTGAGGCTGAATCCTCACCGAAACAGGAACAGGCCCGCTGGCAGTTAGTTGCCAGCGGGCCTGTTCCCGAAGTACACCGTTGAATCGCACAGAGGGGAGGAATGCGAATCAAACTCAACAGGGCAGGCTTTTTCATCGCCTATTGCCTGCTCCGTTGCTGAAACCAATATAGTTCACCATGGTTTACTTTCTAGCGTCAATATGCGCCGCCATAGCTTCTCCATAAGTTAGCCCCGGTAAACCTGCAGCGGAAAACCACCACAAAGGGGACAGGCACCTTTGTGGTGGTTTTGGCCACGGCGGAGCCGCTAGAGCCCTGCTGGCCAGCGACAGGCGGCCAAGTCGACATACATGGGATCGGTAAACGTCACGCCCTCCCCCGTTAAGAGCTCACGCTGAGCATCGGGGCCGCCAAACGCAAAGCCCTCGCAAATGCGGCCATCGGCAAACAC
>DBFDDV010000152.1:0-30762 GCA_048302525.1 Collinsella sp.
ATTTAAGTCTGTCCCCAATGAGTGGGTTAAAGGTTGCGGGTTCTTTACGGGAATGTAGTGTGGGCTGCGGAAACGCGGTTCTTTCCGTACAATAGTTCAACTCGTGTAAACGCAGGGAAGGGACATTCATGGCAGACATGATCGAGATCAAGCATCTCAACAAGTACTTTGGCGACCTGCATGTGCTCAAAGATATCAATCTCACCGTCAAGCGCGGCGAGAAGCTCGTAATGATCGGGCCTTCCGGCTCGGGTAAGTCGACGCTCATCCGTTGCGTCGATTATCTGGAGGAGCCCACGTCGGGCGAGGTCGTCATCGACGGTACGCCGCTCACCAAAAAGAATCACCTGGAGATGGCTCGCAAGTACAGCTCCATGGTGTTTCAGCAGTTCAACCTGTATCCCAACATGACGGTGCTGGGCAACCTGACGCTCGCACCCATCAAGCTGCAAAAGAAGAGCAAGGAGGAGGCGACCGAGATCGCCATTGCCGCGCTCAAGCGCGTCGGCATGGCGCATAAGGCCGGCGAGTATCCGCAGAATCTCTCGGGCGGTCAGCAGCAGCGCATCGCCATCGCCCGTGCCCTGTGCACCAAGCAGCCCATCATCCTGTTTGACGAGCCGACCTCGGCGCTCGACCCCGAGATGGTCCAGGAGGTTCTGGACGTTATGATCGAGCTCGCGCAGGAGGACATCACCATGATCTGCGTGACGCACGAGATGGGCTTTGCGCGCCAGGTGGCCGACCGCGTCATCTTTATGGAGGACGGCCGCATCCTGGAGGAGGGCACGCCCGAGCACTTCTTCGATAACCCCGAGAACCCGCGTTGCCGCGAGTTCCTGTCCAAGATTCTGCACTAGGCGCGGTGATGGACATGACGGATATGACGAGGGCGGCCATGTCGCGCCGTCACTTTTTGCAGCTGGCGGGCGCCGGCATGCTTGCGCTGACGGGGACCGTGCTTACCGGTTGCGGCGACTCCACCAGCGGCGAGGGCTCCGACAAAGGGTCCAAGCTTGCGGCCATCAAGTCGCGTGGCCATCTGAATGCCGGCGTTAAGAAGGACGTTCCCGGCTATGGCTATTACGACACCGCCAAGGGCAGCTTTGAGGGCATGGAAGTCGATTTGTGCTACCAGATCGCCGCTGCCGTCTTTGGCGTGAGCTACAAGGAGGCTCGCGCTCAGGAGCTTGTTGAGTTTACCGACGTAACGCCCAAGACGCGCGGCCCGCTGATCGATAACGGCCAACTTGACGTGGTCGCGGCGACCTACACCATCACCGACGAGCGCAAGAAGAGCTGGGATTTCTCGACGCCGTACCGCACCGACTACGTGGGACTCATGGTCAAGAAGCGTTCGGGCTTTACCTCGATTGAGGATCTGGATGGTAAGGTCATTGGTGTGAGCCAGGGTGCCACCACGCAGGGCCTGATCGAGCAGATGATCAAGGACAACGGCTTTAGCTGTAAGCCCGAGTTTAGGGCCTTTAGCGGCTATCCCATCATCAAGAGTTCGCTCGATGCCGGCAATATCGACGTCTTTGCCATGGACCGCTCCACGCTGGCCGGTTACATGAACGAGACCGTTGAGTTGCTGCAGCCCGAGGTCAAGTTTGGCGAGCAGGGCTACGGCGTGGCGACCAAGAAAGGCTGCGACCTTTCGGCCGTGGTCGATCAGGTGATTTGCGATCGCCTGGCCGACGGCTGGCTCGACCAAGAGGTCAAGACCTGGGGTCTTGTATAGGCGCATCGTCCAAGGAAGGAATCAAATGCTCGAAGGATTATTTGACGCCGACCGTTGGTCGACGACATTTCAAAACATGGGGCCCTTCTGGGAGGGCTTTGGCGTGACGCTGCAGGTGGTCGTTGCCGGTCTGCTGCTGTCGCTGGTGCTGGGCACGCTGCTGGGCGTGTTCTCCACCACTCGCTCGCGCGTGCTGCGCGCCATAAGCCGCGTGTACGTGGAGTTTTACCAGAACACCCCGTTGCCCGTGCAGGTGCTCTTTATGTACATGGCCGGTCCGCAGTTTTTGCAGGCCATAACCGGTGCCGACCAGCCGGTGCGCATCGCTCCGTTCGTGCTGGGCTTCTTGGGTGTGGGTCTGTATCACGCAGCCTACATTTCGGAGGTCATCCGCACCGGTATCGAGGCGGTTCCGCGCGGTCAGATGGAGGCGGCCCAGAGCCAGGGCTTCACCCGTGCGCAGGCATACTGGTACATCGTGCTGCCCCAGACATTCAAGATCATTCTGCCGCCGCTGTGTAACCAGGCGCTCAACCTGGTCAAGAACACGTCGGTGCTGGCGCTCGTGGCCGGCGGCGACCTTATGTACCGTTCCGACAACTTTGTGAGTCTGTACGGTTACCTGCAGGGATACATCGTCTGCTGCCTTATGTACTTCATCATCTGCTTTCCGCTCGCCATGCTGGTGCAGTGGCTCGAGCGCCGCTCCAAGGAGCGTCCGCGCGGCGTGAGCCTGGCCGAGCTGGGGCTCGACAACGTAGAGGAGGCCTAGCGCATGGAAATCTTTAACGCGACCAACCTGCTCTACATTTGGGGCGGCTTTGTTAAGACGATCGAGATCTCAGCGCTGTCAATCTTTTTCTCGCTCATCTTTGGCACGGTGCTGGCGCTCGTTAAAAGCTATGCGCCACGCCCGTTCCGTATTTTGGTGAGCGCCTACATTGAGCTGTTCCGTTGCACGCCAAACCTGCTGTGGATCCTGTTTATCTACTTTACGGTGCAGGGTTTGGACATTGTGATTTCGACCATCGCCTTTACGCTGTTTACCAGCGCTGTTATGGCCGAGATTGTGCGCGGCGGCCTCAACTCGATTCCGCGTGGCCAGTTTGAGGCGGCGCAGAGCCAGGGCTTCGGCTTCTTTGCCGCCATGCGCTACATCATTCTGCCGCAGACGTTTAAGACGATCATTCCGGCGCTGTTTAGCCAGTGCACGACCGTCATTAAGGACAGCTCGTATCTTTCGGGCATTAACGTGGCCGAGCTCATGTACACGGCAAACGTCGTGATGGCTCACGCAATCGACCTGTCGCAGGTGCTTATGCTCTACGGCCTGGTGTTTGCGATGTACTTTGTGCTCAACTTTGGCATCTCGCTGCTGGTTCGCGCATATCAGAGGCGAATGGTGGCAGCGTAGCCCTGCTTCCCCAAGCACGGCACCTTGCCCCTCAATCGTCGCTTGCGTACATTTAGTACGCGGCGCTCCTCTTTCGGGGCAATCTGCCGCACTTGGGAAACCAGGACGGTCGTAAGTGACAAAATGGGAATCAGGAATCGCCTATTTCTCATTTGCTAGAAAGGAATCGCGATGAGCGATCTGGTGAACAAGAAGAGTCCTGTGGTCATTACCATCGCGCGCGACTTTGGCGCCGAGGGCCACGAGATCGGTCGTATCCTCGCCAATGAGCTGGGGATTCCGCTGTATGACAACGAGCTGCTGGTGCGCGCGTCGCTGCGTGCGGGCGAGTCGCTCGACAAGATGGCCGCCTACGACGAGCGCCTGGCCGTGGAGAACATGGCGTTTCTGCCCGACCGCTACGATGCGCGTTCGTACTCGGACAAGTTGTTCCAAAAGATGAGCCAGGTGATTTTGGATCTGGGCGAGACCGAGAGCTGCATTATCGAAGGCCGTCTGTCCGATTACCTGTTGCGCAACAACCCCAATCACATTGCCGTGTTGGTGACCGCTCCCTTTGAGGACCGCGTCGAGATCGTGCGCAAAAAGCGCGGCCTCAACAAAAAGAAGGGCGCCAAGTTGGTTAAACAGCAGCAGAAGGCGCGCGAGGCGTTCTATAAGCGCTACAGTGCCGGTAAGTGGAAGATGACGAGCGGCAAGGACATCGTCGTCAACCGCGCCAAGCTGGGCCGCGAGGGTTGTAAAGACGTTATCGCCGCTGCCTACCGCTACAAGGTGGCGCAGCTCGAAGGCTAACCGACCAAAACCATCACAAAGGTGCCTGTCCCCATCGTGGTGGTCGGGCGATCGGCATAGAAAAAGTCCCCGCCGGGCGTGTGCTCGACGGGGACTTTGCCGTTTGATGGCTAGCGTTGAGGGTGATTACTCGCCCAGCAGGCTCTTGGTGATGGAAGCGGCGGCCTTCTTGCCGGCGCCCATCGCCAGAATGACCGTAGCGGCACCGGTGACGATGTCGCCGCCGGCCCAGATGCGGGGATCGGTGGTCTGGCCGGTCTCCTCGTCGGCGATGATGTAGCCCCACTTGTTGAGCTCCATCTTGCCGCCGATCTTCTTTGCGAAGGGGTTGGCGTTGGTACCGATAGCCGAGATTGCGACGTCGCAGGGAATCTCCTCGATGGCGCCCTCGATGGGCACCGGGCGACGACGGCCGGACTCGTCGGGCTCGCCGAGCTCCATCTTCTGGACCTTGACGGCGCACACGGAGCCGTCCTCGCCAGCGACAAACTCGAGCGGGGAAACGAGCGGCAGAACCTCGACGCCCTCGGCCTTGGCATGGTGCAGCTCGGCGCGACGGCAGGGCATCTCGTCCTCGGTACGACGATAGGCGATGATGGCGTGCTCGGCGCCCAGGCGCTTGGCGGTACGGACGGCGTCCATAGCCACGTTGCCGCCACCAAAGACGACGACGTTCTTGCCGTGCTTGGTGGGGGTGTCGTACTCGGGGAACTTGTTGGCCTTCATCAGGTTCACGCGGGTGAGGTACTCGTTTGCGAAGAAGACGTTGGGCAGGTTCTCGCCGGGGACGTTGAGGAACTTGGGCAGGCCAGCGCCGGTCGCCACGTAGATGGCGTCGAAGCCCTGCTCGAACAGCTCCTCGGCCGTGGCCATGTTGCCCACGACGGAGTTGTACTCAAACTTGACGCCCATGTCCTCCAGGCCGTCAATCTCGCGCTTGACGACTGCCTTGGGCAGACGGAACTCGGGGATGCCGTAGACTAGCACGCCGCCGCCGGTGAAGAAGGCCTCAAAGACGGTGACGTCAAAACCGTTACGGGCGAGCTCGCCGGCGCAGGTGATGCCGGACGGGCCGGAGCCGACGACGGCGACCTTCTTGCCGTTCTTGGGAGCCATCTTGGGCGTGGAGGCGAGCTCGGGGCGGTCACCCAGGAAGCGCTCGAGCTGGCCGATGGCCACGGGCTCGGACTTCTTGCCACGGATGCACTTGCCCTCGCACTGGTTCTCCTGCGGGCAGACGCGGCCGCAGATAGCGGGAAGCATGGAGTCCTCGCGGATGGTATCGAGAGCGCCGCCGAAGTCCTTCTCGCGGATCTGCTCGATAAAGCGGGGGATGTTGATGTTGACGGGGCAGCCCTCAACACAGAACGGCTTCTTGCAGTTGAGGCAGCGCTCGGCCTCGGCCAGCGCCATTTCCTCGGTGAAGCCCTTGTCGACGGGGCGGAAGTCGCAGGCGCGCTCGGCAGCCGGCTCCTCGTTATCGGGGGTGCGGGGCGACTTCATATCGGCAACGAAACGACCGTTAACTAGTGGCATGCGCAGCTCTTTTCCTCATAGGCCTTGAGGGACTCGCCCTCTTCGGAACGGTAAGCGGCCTGGCGGGCACGAAGGTCATCCCAGTCGACCAGGGTGGCATCGAAGTCGGGGCCGTCGACGCAAGCGAACTTGGTCACGCCGCCCACCTCGACGCGGCAGCAGCCGCACATGCCGGTGCCGTCAACCATGATGGGGTTGAGCGATGCGGTGATGGGGGTGTCGTACTTCTGGGCGGTGAGGGTCGAGAACTTCATCATCGGAACGGGGCCGACGCAGAAGACCTGGCTCACGGCCTTGTCCTGCAGCAGGCGCTCCAGCGGAGCGGTGACAACGCCCTGCTCGCCGTAGGAGCCGTCGTCAGTGGTGATGTGGATGTGGTCCTCGTCGAGGAGCTCGCGGAACTGGTCCTCCATAAGCAGGAGGTCCTTGGTGCGGGCGCCCATGATGGCGTGCACCTCGTGGCCGGTCTCGACCAGGTGCTTGGCGACCGGGAAGGCAATTGCCAGGCCGACGCCGCCGCCAATGACGGCGCAGGGGCCCTCGGCCATCTCGGTGGGAACGCCCAGCGGGCCCACGACGTCGCGCAGCGACTCGCCGGCCTCGTAGGTGGACAGCATCTCGGTGGTCTTGCCGATCACCATGAAGATGAACTCGACCCAGCCCTCGTCACCGTTCCAGCCGGCCAGGGTAAACGGGACGCGCTCGCCCGTCTCGTTGGCGCGGACCATGAGGAACTGTCCAGCGTGCGCATGCTTGGCGATTGCGGGCGCCTCGATGCGGAACTTGAACACCTTCTCCGAGAACTGCGTCTTCTCCAGGATCTTATACATAGAACCCCTCTCTTGTTAGGGCCGCCGAACCGTGCCTCCACGGAAATGGACGGTAGCCCGAATAAAACCGTACGCGCACAGGCGTTGTGCAGACATACGGTGCAAATTATACCCTCATGGACATGTCACTTACGTGTGTCTTCGGCGGTTGGGAGCGGGGTTTATCCACTTCGGCCCACCAAAGGGGGAGAGGTTTATTTTGGTCAGCTTTATCGGGTAAAACGGCAAAGGGGGCAGCCTCGGGTTGCAATGAGGTCGGCCCCCTTTGGGGTGCTATGTGTGTATGGCGGTGCGCGGTTTATTGCGATGCGGCCGCCGCGGCGTTTCCGCAGGTAAAACCTGCCAAAATAAACCTATCCCTAAATGATAGGTTTTAGTGCTTGCCGTTGGCGGAGGCGGCGCCGTTGACATGGTCGCGAGCATAGACTACGCCGTGCACAATCGCCAGGCCGGCGGCGTCGGCCGCGCGGGCGCAGGTGTCCTGGAAATCCTCGGCCTCGCGGGCGCGCAGCTGCTTAAGAACGTAGTCGGCGACGGCCATCTTGCCGGGAGGGTTGCCGATGCCGGTGCGGATGCGGCTGAAGTCGCGGCTGCCCATCTTGTCGATGATGGAACGCAGGCCGTTGTGACCGGCATGGCCGCCGCCCACCTTAACACGCACGTCGCCGGCGGGAATATCGAGCTCGTCGTGGATGACGAGCAGCTCCTCGGCCTTGATCTTGTACTCACGGCAGAGTTTGGAGATGGGCCCGCCCGAGGTGTTCATGTACGACTGCGGCTTGACCAGTACAATCTGGCGCTTGCCGCCCTCTTCCTCGGGATCGTTGATGTTGATGAGCGCGACCTCGGCGCCTGCTTGGTTTTTCCAGTACGTGACGCCGGCCTGACGGGCCAGCTCGTCGATTGCTTTGAAACCAGCGTTGTGACGGGTCTCGGCATATTCCTCGCCCGGGTTGCCAAGCCCGGCGACCATGCGAATCTTAAGCGGCTGTGCGGCTGCCATGTTTATCCTTTCGTTGATTTGTCGCCTGCTATGGTGAGCGACCCTGTTGCCGCTGTCAAATGGAGGGTAATTGAGGGCGTTTAGGGGCGTTTGGACGGCCGTCGAAATCAGAGGTGGACAGTTAGTTCAGATACGTATAAGTTCTGAGGACTCGAAGTGCTCAATTCAATGCCGATACGTTGTTTTGGAGCTTTAGTTAGTCCATATGGCGCTGTTTTGAAGTCTACCCTGCCTTCAAATAGGGCGAATGGTATAGAGATAGCTGCAAAACAGCCTAATTCAATGTGTCCATTTATACGTATTTGAACTAACTGTCCAGCCCTGTTCGACGGCGCGCGGGTGATTCGCCGTTTAGACCGGTGCAAGGCCGATTCCGGCCCGCAGGGCGTTGAGCCAAGCGGCCTGACGCTTGCGATAGCCCTTGATACGGTATCGGAATCGGACTCCCGCGAGTCGATGCATCGTTTGGGCGAAGGCTTCGAGTGCAACAAGGTCTTTCATTTGGTCGCGATTGATAACCAGGACGTGGATGCCCATTGCCTTGAGGCCATTATTTCGATTGCCATCGTGGATGCGAGCGTTTTGAAGCTCATGCCCAATTCCGTTGTATTCGTTGTCGACTCCGGCTGCCGGGCAATATAGGTCGCAGATGGCATAGGGGATGCCCGAGGACATGCTGACCGCAAGAGTGTCGAAGTCGATTCGATAGTTGAGTAGCAGGCCTCCCATGGGCAGACTGCAACATCCGAATCCTCCAAAGCGCATGGGCGCTCCGAGAACGGCAAACATTAGGGATTCGGCTGGGGATGCAGATCCGGGTCGGGCAAGTTTGACTGCCGTGCGAAACGATGTGTATGAGCTACTTTTGGCGAAGCGTGCAACCGCCTCAAGCTCTTCGATGGTTGTGGCGGGCTCGCATTTGTAGTGTGCCTGTTCATAGCGGGTTTCGTTCTGTTGCTCGACCACCGACTGGTTGCCCAAGCAATCAAGATCGCCCGTCGCTGCGCAGCCATCGCCCTTGGGCCAGATGTCGTCATGGGCAATGGGGTATGTTGCCCCGGGAGGAAGGGAGTAGGTTCCGAGCAGTTCCATGAGAAGCATCAAGGTTTTGGCGACTGATTCATTTTTGGAACAAAGCATGGCTGTCATGGCAGGAGACGTTGCGTAGATGTCGGCCTCGACGTGCATAATTGCACCTTCAGGAAGAGGAGCGGAGAGAATATGCTGAAGAAGTCGCTTGTCGGGGCGTCTGTTGTCTTCGTTTGAAACGAGAAGATCGAGTAGTTCGGAATCATCTTCATTCCAGGCATCGAGTATCGAAAGTGCGCCAAAGTCTATCGCGTCATTATTGGGAATGCAGCTAGCCAAGGCCTGTGCTTGCTGTTCACTATCAACGGAGTCCCAGGGTAGGGCAGAGTACGCCCGTCGTGCGCGACGAATTGCGCGGAGGGCGGAGAAATGTGAAATCACGGTCGTCATAGCTATAACGTACTAAGTTGGCGGCAGAATGCGACCCCCATACCGTTCTTTTCGCTCAGCGGGGCGCTGCGCGCCATGAACGGCTGGGTGTTATGAAATCGGTGGAATCGGTTGAGGGGATTGCAGGAAATTGAGCTCAGCCGCGAAGATTGACGATAGCTACTGGACGGTTAATTCAGATACGTATAAGGCGGCGGGCGTTCGAGGCGTGTCTAAGGCCCTTGAGGGCGATTTGAGGGTAAATATGCAGCGGTTGTACTCGAGAACGATGAGATTTGGACGGCATGGCATCCGCTGGGGAGCTCAGAAGGCTCCGAACGGTCCTTTGGAGCTTTAAAAAATACGTATCTGAACTAATTGTCCAGGGAAGGTTGGCGAGGGATAGAAAAAGGGTCGGAAGCGAGCTTCCGACCCTTTAAAAGCATCAAAGATGATGCGATGCGCGGCAGGCTACAGCGCGAAGTCGCCGCCGACGAGCGTGGAGACGGGCTCCTCGTGGTAAACGGCGGAGATGGCCTGAGCGAACTCCTCGGCGACCGAGATGGTCTTGATCTTGCCGCCGACCTCGACGGGAATGGCGTCGGTGACGAGGCACTCGACGATCGGGGCGTCGTTCAGACGCTCGATGGCCGGACCGGAGAAGATGCCGTGGGTGGCGCAGACGTAGATGTCGCCAGCGCCCATAGCCTTGAGCTCCTTGACGTTGGCGCACAGGGTGCCAGCGGTGTCGATCATGTCGTCGTTGATGATGCAGGTCTTGCCCTTGATGTCACCGATGATGCCCATGACCTCGGCGGCGTTGTGGCGTGGACGACCCTTGTGGGCGATGGCCAGGTCGCAGCCGAGCATGTCGGACAGCTTCTTGGCGGCCTTGGCGCGGCCCACATCGGGGGAGACGACAACCAGGTTGTCGGTGTCGAAGTGCATGTCGTTGTAGTACTGGCCAAACAGCGGCAGTGCGGACAGGTGGTTAACCGGGATATCGAAGAAGCCCTGGATCTGGCCCTGGTGCAGGTCGAGGGTGATGATGCGGTTGACGCCGGCGCGCTCGAGCAGGTTGGCGACGAGGCGGGCGGTGATGGGCTCGCGCGGGCCGGCCTTGCGGTCCTGGCGGGCATAGCCGTAGTGGGTGATAACGGCAGTGATGGAGCGGGCGGATGCGCGCTTGGCAGCGTCGGTGGCGATGAGAAGCTCCATGAGCATGTCGTTGACGTTGCCGCCGGCCACGGACTGAATCAGGAAGACGTCGGCGCCGCGGACGGTCTCGTCGTAGCGGGCGTAAATCTCACCGTTGGCGAACTGCTTTAGCGTAAGGCCCGAAAGCTCGACCCCAAGGTACTCAGCGATCTTCTGAGCGAGGGGACGGTTGGAGGAACCGGAATACACGCGGATGGACTTGCGCATATTCTCCGACTTCTCGGGATCATTAATCGGCATTACCCTTCTCCTTTATATCGAATGCCATATAGATGCCTTGTTGCATTGTAACCGCGCGACGGGGTTAATCGGGTCTTGATAACGTCTTTACCGTCAACGGACACGAACCGACCACTCATCCTGTCGCGCAGGTCACGATAGAAAAAAGGAGCCGCCCCCCATGGGAACAGCTCCTTAGATGCTTGGTAAAACGTTATACCTCGTCGTCCTCGTGCAGACGGCGGCGATAATCGGCGGCCCAGCCCTCAATATTTATCTGGCGGGCACGGCCCAGGCCGAGTGCGTCAGCCGGGACCGGCTCGGTGATGACGGAGCCGGCGGCCACAAGCGCGCCGTCGCCAATCTGGGCGGGCGCGACCATCATGGTGTCGGAGCCGATGAAGGCATCCTTGCCGATGACGGTCTTGTGCTTGTGTACGCCATCGTAGTTGCAGGTGATGGAGCCCGCGCCCACGTTGACGCCGGAGCCCATGGTGGTATCGCCGATGTAGGACAGGTGCGGCACCTTGGAGCCCTCGCCGATCGTGGACTTCTTGATCTCCACGTGCGTGCCGGCCTTGGAGCCATCGAGCATATGGGTGCCCGGGCGCAGGTAGGCGCGCGGGCCGCAGTCGACGCCGTTCTCGATGACGGCCTCGACGGCGATGGTTTCATCGATGGTGCAGCCGCTGCCGACGGTGGTGTCGGTGAGGCGGCTGTTGGGGCCGAGCTGGCACTCCTCGCCCACGGTGACGTGGCCGATCAGGTGCGTCTGCGGCCACACGACGGTGTCGCGGCCGATGGTGGCGTCGGGGCCGATCCAGGCCTGCGTGGGGTCGATGAACGTGACGCCCTCGGCCATCCAGTGCTCGTTGATGCGGTCGCGCGCGATGGCGGTGAGCTGCGCGAGCTGAATGCGGCTGTTGACGCCCAGGCCGTCGCGGTAGTCGTCGCAGTGGAAGATGGAGACGGCCTGGGCGTGGCCTTTGAGGATCTCGAGCATGTCGGGCAGGTAGTACTCGGACTGCGCGTTGTCGTTGCCGATCTCGTTGATGTGGGCGGCGAGCTGCGCGCCGTCGAAGGCGTAGCAGCCGGCGTTGCACTCGAGCAGCGTGGCGGCCTGCTCGGGCGTGCAGTCCTTCTGCTCGATGATGCGCTCGATCTGACCATCGGCGCCCAGCTTGATGCGGCCGTAGCCGAAGGGATCAGGCGGGGTCATGGTCATGACGGTGCAGGCGAGTTCGCCGGTGGCGACGGTCTGCGCGAACTTGGCGACGGTGTCGGCGGTGATGAGCGGCAAGTCGCCGTTGAGCACGACGACGGGGCCTTGCGTGATGCCGCAGGCCTCGAGCGCGACCTTCACGGCGTGGCCGGTGCCCAGGCGCTCGGTCTGCTCGACGCACTCGACCTTGGTGGCGCTGTTGGCGTAGGTGCCGTCGATAAGGGCGCGCATCTCGTCGGCGTGGCTGCCGATGACGACCACGACGCGGCTGCAGCCGGCCTTGATGGTAGCGTCGACGATCCACTGGACCATGGGCTTACCCAGGATCTTGTGCGAAACCTTGCAGTGGTTCGACTTCATGCGGGTGCCCTCGCCGGCAGCGAGGATAATTGCGGTTGCGTCCATGTGATCTCCTGTTACGTTATAGAGACGTGTGTTTGGAAACGATACACGGCGCAATATGATACCGCAGGCATATGATGAGCGCGTAACGATTGGATTGCGGCGGTTGAGGCTTGCGCCGCCGGCGTGGCGTTTGCGCTGGCCGTGCATGGCGGCGGTGCTGCGGAGCTGTCGTTTGAGCGAGGGGACGGGGGTGCCCGTGGACAACATACGAGAGGAGTTTGGCGGCGAGCCCGTCGCGGCATTCTCGATGTCGCATCCGGCTGTGCCGGCACTCTATATAGTGCTGACGCTGGGGCTCACCATGTTCTCGATGCAACCGGTGCTGATCACGCTGTCGCTTGCGGGCGGGCTGGCGTATGGATTTGCGACGCGTGGGGCTGCCCGCACGCTGGGCGCACTTCGCTGGCAGCTGCCGGTGATTTTGATTATCGCGCTGGTCAATCCACTGTTTAGTGCCTCGGGCTCGACGGAGCTGTTCCGTATTGGCATGCGCGCGGTGTATCTGGAGAGCATGGTATATGGCCTGTGCATGGGTGGGCTGTTTGTGGCGAGCGTGCTGTGGTTTGAGGCCGCGGCGTCGATGCTCGAATACGACAAGGTGCTCGCGCTGCTGGGTAATGCCGCACCGGTGATCGCGCTCATGATCTCGATGTGCATGAGGCTTATCCCGCAGTTTTTGCGCCGCGGTCGTACGGTGCTGGCGGTGCAGGATGCGATTGACGTGCCGGGGCGCGCGCCGGCCGATCCCGTGCGCTCGCGTCTGCGGGCGTCAAGCGTGTTGATGGGCTGGGGCATGGAAGATTCGCTGGATCGCGCGGACGCGATGCGCTCACGCGGGTGGGGTGCCGCGACGCGTCGTACGACGTATGCGCGGTATCGACTGGGACTCAGCGACGTTGCCGCGCTGGTTGGGCTTGCGCTGATTGGTGCTGCCGCGGTGGCGGTGGCGTGGACCGCGACGACGCAGTATTCGTTTTATCCGCAGCTCTCGGTGCCGGCGCCGTGGCCGGGCTATGTCGTGTACGCTGCCTGGATGGTGCTGCCTTGCGCGTTGCACGCGATTGATGAGAAGAGGTTTGGCTGATGGCTCGGTTGGATAGCTGCTCGGTAACGGGCGGGGCGTGCGGCTCCGATGTGCCTGCGATTGAGGTGCGGGGCCTTAGTTTTGCCTATCCCGGGGCCGAGGCACCGGTGCTCGAGGGGCTTGATTGGCGTGTTTCCCAAGGTGCGTTTGCGCTGCTTGTTGGCGGTACCGGTTCGGGCAAGTCGACGCTACTCTCGCTGCTCAAACCCGAGATCGCGCCGACGGGCGAGCGCGCTGGCGAACTGCGCGTGCTGGGCGAGAGCGTTGCCGACATGGATGTTCGGACGTCCGCGGAGCGCGTGGGCTATGTGTTTCAGGATCCCGAGAACCAGATTGTGTGCGAGACCGTGTGGCACGAGATGGCGTTTGGCCTGGAAAACTTAGGCATGTCGCGCGACGAGATGCGCCGCCGTGTTGCCGAGACCAGCTATTTCCTTGGTCTGGAGGACTGGCTTCATCGCGATACCGATACGCTTTCGGGTGGCCGCAAGCAGCTGCTGTCGCTTGCCGCCGTCTTGGCGCTGCGTCCGCGTGTGCTGCTACTCGACGAGCCCACGTCTCAGCTCGATCCCGTTGCCGAGAAGAATTTTCTGCACGCGCTGTTTCGCGTGAACCGTGAGCTGGGCTGCACGGTTGTTGTGGCTACGCATCAACCGCGGCCGATGCTCGAGTATGCGACGTGTGCGTACCGGATTGAGGACGGTCGCGTGCGCGACGTGGCGGATATGGCTTCTTTGGGACGCCGAGAATCGCTGTTTTCCGATGACATGTTGGGGTGGGGTGCCATCCGATGTGCAAAAAACGGAGTATTCAGCAGGCGTGAGGACAATTTGGGCTTTCTGGAGCCGCCCCGGGATGTATCGAGCGCGAAAAAAAGTTCGAAATTGGACAAATCGTCCGAATTTGTGGCGCAAACGTCGCTCGAGAACGGCTCGGAAGCCTTCCCGCGCACGGATGGAAGCAGAATACTCCAAAAAATGCACGCTGGGTCGGCTACCACCCTGGCAGGGAGCTGGTTTCGCTACGATCGCGCGGGCGGTTGGGTGCTGCGCGGGCTCGATGCGTCGTTTTCGGCTGGCGCGGTGCATGCGGTTGCGGGCGGTAACGGCTGCGGCAAGTCGACAATGCTTTCGGTGCTGGCGAAGACCGCCAAGCTGCAGCGCGGCCGCATGGTGCGCGGGGCGGCCTCGGCGGCGCTGCTGCCTCAGAATCCCAAAGCATTGCTGGTTGCCGAGACGGTTCGCGATGAGCTGATGGAATGGGCCTCGACCTGCGGATATGACGAGAACTTGGCGCGGGAGCGTGCGGTGCAACTTGGACTGGACGGCCTGGAGACGCGCCACCCCTACGACCTCTCGGGCGGACAGCGCCAGCTGCTCGCACTGGCAAAGCTGCTGCTGATCGGCCCCGAGCTGCTGCTGCTTGACGAGCCCACGAAGGGCTTGGACCTGGAGAGCCGCCGCATCATCGCCCGCGCCCTGCGCGAGCATGCGCAGGCCGGCGGTACCGTCATCATGGCCACGCACGACTTGGACTTTGCCGAGCAGGTGTCCGACGACGTCGCCATGATGTTCGACGGCGAGATTGCCTGCATGGAGCCGCCGGCCGACTTCTTTACCGACAACGTGTTTTATAGGGCGTGATGGGATGACGGATTATCGCGTCGCGCGCCTGCTTACAAAACTGGAGATCCCGCTGCTGCTGGCGGTGCCAGTGGTGATGGCTGCGGCGTTGCTGGCGGGCATTGAGCAGGCGGCGCTTGCCATGCTTGTCGTGGTGGCGTTGGTGCTTGCACTATTCTTTGCTGGCTACGAGGCATCTCGTCCGGGTTTGCGCCAGATTATGCCCACGCTGGTGCTGGCGGCGCTGGCGGCGGCGGGGCGCATCCTGTTTGGGCCCATTCCCGACTTTAAACCGGTGAGCGCTATCGCCATTATCGCGGGGGCGACGCTTGGTCGCCGCAATGGTTTTATGGTTGGCGCGCTGGCGGCGCTGACCAGCAATTTCTTTTTTGGACAGGGCATGTGGACGCCGTGGCAGATGTATGCCTGGGGGCTCGTGGGATACGTTGGCGGTGTGCTGGCGCATGCGGGTGCGTTCGACCGCGCCGACGGTACCGTGCGATTGCCGGCGCTGCTGGCGTACGGCTTTGCGTCGGGCTTGCTCTATGGCGTCGTGATTAACGCGTATGACATCATTGGTTTTGTACAGCCGCTTACTTGGGCGGGCGCCGTGGCACGTCTTGCCACGGCAGTGCCGTTCGATATTACGCACGGCCTTGCGACCTGCGTGTTTTTGGCCGCCTTGTACAAGCCCTGGTGCCGTCGCATCAACCGCGTCGTCGTGAAATACGGACTGTAGGGCATTTCGCGTTCCCTCACGAACTTGCGGTGGAATAGTTCTCGTTTTTGGCTATTTGCTGCCCAAACAGGAACTATTCCACCGCAACTTATAGGGGGAGAGGGGTCACATGATCTGTTTTTCCTCTGTCCCCTAGGAATTACTTGGGGCTAGAGCTCTAGTGTGAGGGTGACGGGGCAGTGGTCGCTGCCAAAGATGTCGCCGCGGATGCCGGCGTCGCGTACGTTGTCGGCGATTGCATCGCTTACCAGGAAGTAGTCGATGCGCCAGCCTGCGTTGTTCTTGCGGGCATTAAAGCGGTAGCTCCACCAGCTGTAGACGCCCTCGACGTCGGGGTTTGCCGCACGCCAGGTATCGGTAAAGCCGGCGTTGAGCAGCTCGGTAAACTTGCCGCGTTCCTCGTCCGAAAAGCCTGCGTTGCCGCGGTTGGACTTGGGGTTCTTAAGGTCAATCTCCTCGTGCGCAACGTTAAAGTCGCCGCAGGTCACAACGGGTTTGCCGGTCTCGTGCTCGAGCGCGCTCAAAAAGTCGCGGTAGGCATCGTCCCAGGCCATGCGCACGTCGATGCGGGCGAGTTCGTTTTGCGCGTTGGGAGTGTAGACATCCACAAACCAGAACTTGTCGAACTCCAGCGCGCAGACGCGACCCTCGGTTGCGGCTTGGGCGACGAGCTCGGCCGCCTCGCCCTCGCCGGCGTAGGGCAGCAGTGCATCGGCGCGCAGTACGCGCAGCGGTTCCTGGCGGCTAAAGACCGCGGTGCCCGAGTAGCCCTTGCGCTCGGCGTAGCTCCAGGTTTGGTGATAGCCGGGCAGATCGACCTGCACCTGGCCTTCTTGCAGTTTAGTTTCTTGCAGCGCCAGGACATCGACATCGAGTTCCTGCGCGATCTGGATAAAGCTCGGGTCCTTTTTGAGCACGGCGCGCAGGCCGTTAACGTTCCACGAGGCAAAGGTGTAAGTCTGAGGCATGGTGTCCTTTCGACGGGGTTGGCAGGCTTAAGATTAACGCAACAAGAGCGGGGCGGAGTCCGCGAGTGATGGTGCGAACGCCGCCGTCCCGGAGACACGGACGGAGGACATATATGACGCAGGCAATATCAAACCCCAAACAGGCCTCCGCCGCCCTGGCGGATCTGTTTGACACCCACAAGCGCGTGGTCTTCTTTGGCGGCGCTGGTGTTTCCACGGCAAGCGGCATTCCCGATTTTCGCAGCGTGGACGGCCTGTATCACCAGCAGTTTGCCTATCCGCCCGAGACCATGCTGTCGCACAGCTTTTACGAGACACATCCGGCGGAGTTCTTCGACTTTTACCGAACCAAGATGATCGCGCTTAACGCTAAGCCCAACCGCTGCCACACCAAGCTGGCCGAACTGGAGCGAGCCGGCAAGCTCGACGCCGTGGTGACGCAAAACATCGACGGCTTGCATCAGATGGCGGGCTCGCAGCGCGTGTTTGAGTTGCACGGATCGGTCCATCGCAACATTTGCCAGTCGTGCGGAGCGGTCTATAGCGCCGAGTGGATTTGCTCGCGCGAGCACGAGGACGCCGCGGGCGTGCCCGTGTGCCCCGCGTGCGGAGGTCGCATCAAGCCCGATGTGGTGCTCTACGAGGAGCCGCTCAACGAGCATGTGTTGACCGGTGCCGTTGCCACCATCGCCGCGGCCGATGCCCTCATTGTGGGTGGGACCTCGCTCGTGGTGTATCCGGCGGCGGGCCTTACACGCTACTTTACCGGTGATACGCTGGCCATATGCAATCTTGCCCCCACCGATCAGGATGCAAATGCCGACCTGCTGATTTCTTGCGACATCGCGGCCGCGTTTGCGTTCTAGCCCGCGCGCGCGGATACAATAGAAAGACTGAGTGCAAAGCGACCCCGCCGCCAGCTCCCCAAGCTCGGCGGCGTGGGCATTTTAGGAGGATGTTCATGGCGAACGACAGCAAGACATGGCGGTGCGGAAAGTATGAGCTCAGCTTTGACCGTCCGCGCATCATGGGCGTCCTCAACGTGACGCCCGATTCGTTTAGCGACGGCGGGGAGCACTTCGACCCGGATGCCGCCATCGAGTATGGCCTGGCGATGCTCGACGCCGGCGCCGACATCATCGACGTGGGCGGCGAGTCCACGCGCCCCGGCTTTACCCCGGTCAACCCCGACGAGGAGGCGCGCCGCGTGCTGCCCGTTGTGCGCGCGCTGGCCAAGGAGGGCGCCATCGTCTCGATCGACACGCGTCATGTGGCGGTTGCCAAGGCGGCCGTGCGCTGCGGCGCCTCGATCGTCAACGACGTGACCGGCTTCACCGACCCCAAGATGGTCGAGTTTGTTAAGACGAGCACCTGCGGCGTCATCGTGATGCATGCCGGCGAGGTCGCCGCGCCCGCACGCACGCACGCAACGGTGCAGCTCGATACCTCGGCTGCGGCGTTTGTTGCCGAGAAGGCGCGCGAGGCGGCTGCCGAGGCCGCGCGTGAGGCTGAGAAGCCGGCTCGCCGCCGTCGCGGCAAGTTGCTGGGCGAGCCTAAGCCGGAGGCCAAGCTTCCGGGCGGCGTGGTGCAGCCCTCGTTGCCGTTTGGTGAACCGGAGCCCACGTCTGAGCCCGCAAGCGAGCAGGAGGCGCCCGCCGCCGAGCAGGCTACTGCCGCCGAGACCGTCGCACCCGCGCCCGAGGCCGCGCCCGCAGCCACCGAGGCCGCATCGCAGCCCAATGACCACCTGGCCGCCATGATGCGCCGCAGCGCCCGCCGCGAGGAAGCCTACGTGCCCACCTCGCAGCTCCGCCGCTTCACCCTGCCCGATTCGGCACCCATCATGCGCCGCGTCATGGGCTTTCTGTCCGACCAGGCCCGCGCGCTCATCCACGCCGGCGTGTCGCGCGACCGCATCTGCATCGATCCCGGTCCGGGCTTTGGCAAGACGGCCAACGAGGACATCGTCATCCAGCGCGAGACTGCCAAGATGGCGTCACTGGGCTATCCGCTCATGTGCGCCGTATCGCGCAAGCGCTTTGTGGGCGCTGTCTCGGGCGTGACCGAGGCCGCCGAGCGCGATGCCGCTACGTTTGGCGTGTGCCTGGGCGCCATCCAGGCCGGTGCCAACATCGTGCGCGTGCACGAAGCCGCGGGTTTTGCGCAGTTCCTGAACGGCTACTGGGCGGTTGCCAAGCCGCAGCCGCGCCGCGCGTTTGTGGCCGTGGGCTCCAACCTGGGGCACCGCTGTGACAACATCCGCGCCGCACGCGACATGATCGCCGAGATTCCACTCACCTGCGTGTCCAACTCCTCCAAGATCTACGAGAGCGAGCCGGCCTACGAGATGCGCCAGGACGCGTTTGCCAACGCCGTCATCGAGATTAAGACCGAGCTGGCGCCGTTGGTGCTGCTCGACGAGCTCATGAAGATCGAGGCCGAGCTGGGCCGCGACCGTTCCAAAAAGGCCAAGGCCAACGGTCCGCGCACCATCGACCTGGACCTGCTGTGGATGGATGGCGAGACCCACGGCGGCAAAAAGCTGCGCCTGCCGCATCCTCTCATTGGCGAGCGCGACTTTGTGCTGGTGCCGCTCGAGGACCTGATGCACGACCCGGCGCGGTTCTTCCGCTACAACGGTGTCGAGGTCAAGGAGCCCGAGGACCGCGTAGGCCATATCGTTGGCGAATTGGGGCGTATGTAGATGATCGAGATGAATGCTGTTGCCGCCGGTACCGAGCTTGACGCCGCGCGCGACGCGGGCCGCGAGGGTGCGTCCGCGGGCTGGTGCGCTTGGAGCGCGGGCGATGCTTCGCTGACGTTTTCGCTGATCGTGCGCCCGGACGTGAACATGCATGCCTTCCACGGCCTGCCGTTTGTGGCTGCGATGGGCATGATGGACGCGCTCGTGGGCACGGCTTCGACGCCGGGGTTGGGCCTTGCCGGTAAGGTGGGTATCCAGTGGCCGAGCGATATCGTGTGCGGTGCGCCTGCGTTTGAGACGTCGCTCGCGCGTGTTGCCGTGAACGGCGGTGCCGCTGCTGCGGGCATGTTCGGTGCCGTGACGGTGGATATTGAGCGTTCGGCGCTGGGCGAGCTTGGTGTGGACGTGGCTGACGAAGCGCTGGTCGAGACGCTGGCCGCCGCCGTGCTGGCCCGCGTGGACGCTTGGGCGGTTGTTGCCAACACGCCGCAAGGCGCCGCAGGGCCGCTGGCTCCCGTGCTGGGCGAGTACTTCGACATGGTGCCGCTGCTGGGCCGCCAAGTTGCGGCGGTGTCGCCCAACGGCCTGCCGCTTGCGGTCGGTGTGTTTGCAGGCCTGGACATCTGGGGCCGCGCGACCATTAAGACCGATGCCGGCGAGCAGGAGTTTCCGCCCGAGGCCGTACGAATTCGCGGGCTGTAGCGCGGGGCGTTCGCGCCCAAAGATAGACATGACAACAAGACCCTCCTCGGCCTGTGCCGGGGAGGGTTTCGCCTATCTGGGGAATGGGTTGCCAGCGCCCTATTCCTCAAAACTGAAAAATTTTCGTTTTTGAGGAATAGGATTAAGGCAGCTCGGGCTTTTGCGAGGTATATTCGTTGCAGAGCCTATTCCTCGAAACTGAAAAATTTTCGTTTTTGAGGAATAGCGATAAAAGACCGCAGGGAGGCGCCAATGAAACTCATCAATAGAACGTCATACATGGACATGTTGACGAGCCTTATTGGCGTGCCGGACATCAAGGTCATAACGGGCATTCGCCGTGGCGGTAAGTCAAAATTGCTCGAGGCCCTCCGCGATTACGTGGAGGCAAATCTGTCCAATTCGAATGTCATCCATATCAATTACAACCTCGATGAGTTCGAGAATCTGCTCGAGTATCACGCGCTGCTCGCCTATGTAAAAGAGCATCGAGTGTCCGGCAAACAAAACTTTCTGCTTATCGATGAAGTTCAGATGTGCGACGGTTTTGAGCGTGCGATCAACAGCCTCCACGCATCCGAGCAGTACGACATATTCATTACCGGATCGAATGCCTTTTTGCTGTCGAGCGATCTGTCGACGCTCTTTACGGGGCGTACGTTTGAGATCGAGGTTTTCCCATTCTCGTTTGAGGAGTATCGACTCTATGGCGACGAGGGCGAGGTCGACCGCGACTTCGATGAGTACGCGAGAACCGGCGGTATGTCCGGCTCCTACCCTTATCCACTGCAGGAGCAGCGTTATCAATATCTCTCCAATGTCTTCAAAACGCTCACCGTGAGAGATATCGTGCAGCGGCATAACGTGAGAAACGAATCGGCGCTGCTGCGCATTGCCGATTACATGATGGACAACGTATCCAACATAACGTCGGCACGTAACATTACGGATATTTTGAACGCGGATGGGCTAAAGATAACGAACAAGACGGTCGGCACGTACATGGGGTACCTGTGCGATGCGTTTGCCTTCTATAAAGTTCGTCGGTACGACATCCACGGCAAAAAATACCTTAAGAGCGGCGAGAAGTATTACCTGGCAGACCACGCGTTCAAATACGCGCTGCTCGGTACACGTGATATGGATTGGGGACGCGTATACGAGAACATGGTGGCAATCGAGCTGCTGCGCCGCGGATACGAGGTATACGTCGGCGTGCTCTATAAAAAGGAAATAGACTTTGTAGCAATCAAGCGAAGCGAGAAGCTCTACATTCAGGTGAGCGACGACATCAGCTCGGATAAGACATTTGAACGCGAGATTTCACCACTGCTGAGCATTGGCGACGCGTACCCCAAGATGATTCTCGCCCGCACGCATCACGAGGCCACGGACCGCAATGGGGTGCAGATCGTGGACCTGGCGAGGTGGCTGTGCGACGAGGCCTAGCAGAAAGCCCTATTCCTCAAAACTGAAAATCTTTCGATTTTGAGGAATAGGGCCGATGCGTTGCCTAGTTCGCCGCTCGCGCTCGTGCTCGACTTAAGCCCCTGTCCTATCCCAGCTCCTGCATGCGGCGGTAGATTTCGCAGATACCCTTGATGGTGAGCTGTCCGTCGACCACGTCGAAGGCATCGGTCGAATCGGCGACGATGCTGGCGAGACCGCCCGTGGCGATAACGGTGGCATCCTCGCGGCCCAGCTCGCGCTTCATGCGCGCGACCAGGCCCTCAGCCATGGCGGCGGCGCCCGTTACGGCGCCGACCTTGATGCACTCCTCGGTATCGCGGCCGATGGCGTGCTCGGGCGCCTCGAGCGGCACGCTGGCGAGCTTGGCGGCACGGGCGGCAAGCGCGTCCATGGAGATGCGAATGCCCGGCGCGATCGCTCCGCCAATGTAATAACCGTCCTCATCGATGACGTCGATATTGGTTGCGGTACCAAAGTCCACCACGATCGCCGGGGAGCCGTAGAAGGTCTCGGCAGCGACGGCGTTGGCGATGCGGTCGGCACCAACGGCCTGGGGGCGCGCCGCCCGCAGCTTGGTCACGGCCGCCGTCTGCGGTCCGATGACGATGGCGTCCGCGGCAATGCGGTCGGCCACGGCGTGCCACTCGCGCGAGAGCTGCGGCACCACGCCGGCGAAGGCGATCGCGCCGACCGCGTCGAGCGAGAGGTCGTACATCTTAAAGAAGCCCATCAGGCGCACATGGATCTCGTCGGCGGTATAGGAGCGGTCGGTGGGCATGCGCCACGACTGCACCAGCTCGTCTCCGTCAAACAGGCCCATGGCCGTCTGCGTGTTTCCCATATCGATAGCGAGCAGCATGTCTACTCCCGGTGTCGGCGTAAAAGGACGCGCACCATTGTATACGCGCCGCCGACGGCGCTCGGCTGCGATTCGTTTACGGTGATATGGGCTGAGGGGTTTAAATATGAAGGAATTATGCTCTACGAGATTTTCCTTGCCGTTTACCGAACTCCCGCGTAATATTCTTTCTTGCGCACATGAGGCGCCCAGACATTGCGGGGTGGAGCAGTCTGGTAGCTCGCCGGGCTCATAACCCGGAGGTCGTAGGTTCAAATCCTGCCCCCGCGACCAAGACTTTTAGCAGCTCAGAGGCATTGTTTCTCTGGGCTGTTTCTTTTTTGACTTTCAATCTTGGTCGAATTTTGGTCGAAATCAATTAATAACGGCATTTTTCGAACAGGATGCCTGCTTGAACCATCTCCACACTGGTTGACGCCGGTTGGCGACGAGTTCAGCAGGACCGTTCGGCGCTCCTCCACACTTTCTGCGCTTTATTTGAGAGTTACCAGACAAGAATGACGAAGTCCCTCTAGCTCTGGCGGGCCTATGCCGTGGGCATGGGTGGGGCCCCACCGGGGGCGGGCCTTATTTGGAAAGAGGCAGTTACAAGACCGTAGATTGCTCTTGGTCGAATTGGCCTGAAATGAGATTCGGGTCGCTACGCCCATTATCTAAAATGGTGACATCTGAGCTGTAACAAAGGCGCCGCTATATGAATACGGTCTACGATGCTCTTGACCCTATCGTTAACGGGTTGGTATCGAACAATCTGGCGCGATGTTGGGGATGAGCTGCGGCAGTACGACGCTTTTGGCCGACCGGCTGATAAGTGGGCTGATAGGCCCTCTCGTCTCTACGCTATCTGCCACGAGTTTTCGGGAGCGCGCGAGATGCCGATGACGTTCGAGGAGGCCGAGGAGGAGCAGGAGCGCGAGCCTTGGGAAGATGAGCTCATCAGTTTCGTCTTCACGGACAGCGGCATAATCGCCGCGGCGTTGACGAACGGCACCTGATAGCGCCTCTCCGCGGATCGAGTGGTTCGTTTTTCAAGGGAAGGGAAACCGCATGGCTAAGAAGAGATATATTTTGCTATTCGTGTACCCGTACGAGCTGAAGGACGTCGACGAACGTCGTGGGCTCCTGCTACGGTCGTTTGATGGCGAGAGGCTCTACAATGGTGCCAGATTATCGGTCGAGAGGGTGACGGATGAAGACTTATAACTTGGACACCATTCAGAAGGTTCCCCTGCGCGAGGTGTGGCCGCATGAGGCCCACGACTTCACCAAGTGGCTGGCCGAGGAGCAGAATCTCGCAACCCTCGGGATGGCGGTCGGAATCGAGCTCGAGCTAATAGAGACGGAGTCGTCGGTCGGCTCGTTCAACGTGGATATCTACGCGCAGGAGTCCGGTACGGGCCGCAAGGTGATCATCGAGAACCAGCTCGAGGACACCAACCACGACCATCTCGGCAAGGTGATCACGTATGCCGCCGGCAAGGGCGCCGAGGTCGTCATCTGGGTCGTGGCGCACGCCCGCGACGAGCATCGCCAGGCCATCGAGTGGCTCAACCAGCACACCGACAGCGACTTCGGGTTCTTCCTGGTCGAGGTCGAGCTCTGGAAGATCGGGGGCTCCCTGCCCGCCCCGCGCTTCGGCGTGGTCGAGCAGCCGAACGAGTGGACCAAGACCGTGAAGCTCTCCGAGGGGCTCAGCGAGACCGAAAAGGTCAAGCTGGCGTACTGGACGGCCTACCGCGATGTGGCAGGCGGCCATCCGGAGTTCCTCAAGGAGTTCAGCCCGCAGAAGCCCAGCAAGGACCATTGGTCGACGCTTCGCCTGGGGGTCTCGGCATACCATCTCGCCCTGCTCATCGATACGCAAAAGGGCCGCACGGGCATCGAGCTGTACGTGGACGACGACAAGGAGATCGGGCACCGCGCCATCGCCAACAGCGGGGTCTTCGAGGATCACCTCGGGCTGACGGCGGTGACCTTCGATGCGAAAAAGGCATCGGGGCTGCGCTTCTACAAGGCGGGCCACCCCATCAAGGGCCACCAGGACGCATGGCCGGGGTACATCGAGGAACAGCTCGGATGGGCCCTCGAGATGAAAAAAATAATCGCGGAGATCGAGCTCTAAAAAACGCCCCGGCAGTAAAATGCAGGGGCGTTTTCTATTGACGGGATTCAGCGCCGGCCCGTTTCGGTCCGGATGCGCCGCTCGGCCTCTTCGAGGTCCCTGACAATCCTTCCCAGCGCCATGTAGTAATGCGCGAAGACCGGGTCCTCCTTGCCGGACCGGTTCTCGCAGCAAAAGAGCATCGACTCATGAAGGCAGGCGAGCTCGTAGACGATGTCTTCGAGTTCCATATGGCTCCTCTCGAAAAGTGAATAGCGGTTCAGATGGTATCGATGTTGGGCGTGGGCTGCCGGCGTCCGCCGTGAATCGGCCACGGCTCCGCGGCCGGGTGGCACCTCCGCTACGCCGCGTCAAGGGGGCCCATGAGACCCCGCACAAACCTCCGCTCCGCTCCGGTTGGTGGAGGTCGTCATGGACCTCCCTTGACCCGCCTTCGCTCCGGTGCGGCTTTGCAGGGAGCAAAGCCGACGACGACGCGCGGCGTCGCCATTCGGCTTTGCCCGCAGGGGCGAGATGTTGAGGGCAGGGTGCCCGGAACGGAGGAAGAGATGCAGCAGCTGATGACGAAGGAAATCGCCAAGACGGCTCCAAGGCTCTACGAGCAGGACGGAGCAGAGGACCCCACGGTCTACGCCCACTACTTCTCGTGCGTGAACGGATGGGACTGGTGGCTGCTCGAGTTCGACGGAACGGACGAGGCGTTCGGCCTCGTCGAGGGCTACGACGACGAGCTCGGCTACTTCAGCATCAAGGAGATGGAGGAGCTGAACCGCCAGATGGGGTTCGCCGCCGTCGAGCGCGACGAGCACTTCTCCCCGAAGCCGCTCAGCGCCGTCAGGAGGAGGTAGCCGCATGGTGACGGTCGAGTTCGACTCCATGGGCGAGGCGGTCCGCCTCGCCCTCGTGGCCGGGGAGTACGTGGACGGCGGCCTGGCCGTCCTCCTCCTCGACGCCACGAACCCGCGCTCCGAGGGCTACATGGCCGAGTGGGGCGTGCTCACGGCGAACGTGCCGGCGGCGGCCGAGTGGTGCCGCGGACGCGGCAACATCGCCATCGACGCCGACGTGCCCGCGGCGCTCCTCGAGGCGCTCGAGGCCGCCGGCTTGCTCCGCATGGCCGGCCGCTCGGCGGCGTCCGGGATGGCCCGCTACCCGCTGGCCACGGTCGCCGGGCACGTCCTCGCCGACATGGGCGGCCTGCCCGAGACCCTCGAGGAGGCGCTCGGCTCGACGGTCGTCGTCGAGTACGAGTCGGGCGGCGACGGCGGCGCGTTCGAGGTGGGGACCGCGCCGGCCGGATCGGCCGAGCTCGAGCGCCTCATCGCCGCCGCGAGGTCCGAGGCCGACGCGTTGGCGGGCGCCGGCGGATGGGCTGCCGTCCGGGTTGGGTTCGGGGATGCCGAGACCATCGACTGCGAGACGGGCCGGACGGTTTACGTCGCGGGGTGAAATGGGAGGAGGGCGCGGGCGCGGTCCGGATGGGCCGCGCTTTTCCTTTCCCGGGGATGCGGAGCTCCCACCGTCCAAGTGCCTTGGACGGTGGGAGCTGGATACGACGATATACTGCGCGTGCAACGGGGACACGCGCCTCCTTTTCGGTTGACTCCACCAGTTCGTACAGAGACTTTTCGATTTCCCGCTTTGATTTGGAGGTCTGTAATTCCATATTTCTGGAATACGGCACGAGGCTGAGCTTCGAAATCGCGTCTTGCGTCGGTAGATTGTTCCGCGTCCGCGACCAGTTTTTCAATGGTGCTAAGCTGGGACTGTATTGAGAGCTCGTTTAGGTGGTTCACATTGTCCATAGCGGTGACCACCAATGTTGAATAGCTGTCTTGAAAGACTGTGTCACGCTAGTGTCGGTATCGATTTGATACTACGAACAAATTAGAACTAAATGGATATAGTTTCCATACTAATTAAAACAAATTTGCATTCAAGTTTTTATTTAAACTTGATTTAAGGCGGAGTGGAATGTGAGCGCGCAAGGAGAAGCGGAATCGATGAGAGCCTCAAAAAAATTACTGCAGTGTTATCATCTTTCATCCTATCTATTCTTCCATTTCTGATTCTATGGGAAGAATAGAGAGGATGAAAGATGATAACACTGCAGTAATTTTTTTTGAGGCTCTCATCGATTCCGCATCTCCTTGCGCGCCCACATTCCACTCCGCCAACAGCATTACGGCGCGAGCACATCCAACGGAACAACTTGGACGCCGCGGTCGGTAACGTAGGCTTGTGAACCAAATCCAATGATTGCAACTTTCGAAACCGGCGGGTTGTTTCCGGCGGCAACCATACGTTCCTCGACAGCAACAAGATTGTCAGATGCCTCTTCGATTTGAGCGGAGCTGAGCTTAACTTCAACCGGGATCCAGGTCCCGCCAGGAGCCGCAATGACTGCATCGACCTCTAGATCGCGAGAATCGTGATAGTGGTAGAGGCTCATTCCGTTTGCTCGCGCATAGACCCACAAATCATGGAGTGCCAGCGATTCAAAAAGTAGTCCAAGCGTCTTGAAATCTAACAGCAAAGTCTCCGGAGTCGCCCCGAGCGCAGCGGCCGCCAGTGACGGGTCAGCAAGATGATGCTTCTTTGATTCTCTTAAGTGCACCGGAGATCTCATTGCTGGATTCCACGCGGGAATATCGCGAACGAAGCTAACCCGTGCGAGAAGAGATATATACGATGCCGCCGTTTGTCTCGATACTTCTCCACCAAGATCAGCTACGAGCGTCTTGAGTGTCGCCAAAGTGGATTCATTACGCGCTAGCGATTCGATGACAGCTTTGACCTTTTCGGGATCGCGTCGAGAGCCATCAACACGAGACAAATCTTCTTCGGCAACTATGCCGATGTAACGTTTCGCCATCGCCGACGCAGCCAGCGCATCGCGACCGACCGCCGCGGGCCATCCACCACGGACAACGCACTCGGCAATCGAGGCAGAATCCAACGATCCGAAAGCGCCATTGAACTTTTCGCCAGAAATAATGCCCGACAGCTTAACCGCGCCGCTAGATTTCCCAAGTTCGAAAAGCGTCATGGTATCCATGCGCAATTTAGCGAACCTTCCAGCGCCACTGTGCATCGGCCGTTCATTGTCTCGCGGCGTCGCCGACCCCGTAAATATGAACTGGCCAGGCTCGCCGCCGCGGTTGTCGCACTCAAACCGCGCCGCGTCCCAAAGTTTCGGAACCTCCTGCCATTCATCGATCAGCCGCGGCACCTCGCCTGCAACGGCAAGCGCCGGGTCCGTCTCGGCACGCAAGCGATTCTCGAAGTTGCGCGACGGGTCCATGAGCAGGAGCCTGGACGCCGCACGGGTCCCGGCTGTGGTTGTCTTTCCACACCATTTCGGTCCTTCGATGAGAACGGCACCGAATATCCCTAGCATCTGGTCGAGCTCATTTTCGATAATTCGAGTGTAGTACTTTTTTGGCATATTTTTCACCATTGATTACCAGCGCGTTTAACTAAATTTATCGTTTTCATTTAACCAGATTTTGCTTTTTTGATTAACCAGATTTACGCATTTCAGTTAACGAAACAGATTAAACATGCACGAGTCAAGCCACGACAGGCTCGCGCCGTACTGCGGGAATCTCAGTATTACTTAGATTTACTTGCTACCGGAATTGACCCGAACAGCCTATCCCCTCTTCATTTCAATCATCTATACACAGTCAGGAATGAAAATGACGGCATTCTTGACGTGCTCGCGCGTGCTGATGCGTATTTTGATTTGATAGACCATTTTAAATTCGCAACCTACCTTATGATTCATCGAGATGGTAGAAGCATTGAAGATATTTTTGAAATGTATCGCGATCGTGATGCATTTGCCGCTGCAGAAAGCTATACGGCAACTCTAGATCAAGCTGGGGTGTATTATGCGGTTTCTTGTTTCGAAATCGACCGGCTGGCAATAGTTCGTCGAGAAGAAAGAGCGCAGGATGTCCTATTCTATCGATACCCTGTTCAAAAGCTTTATCAGCTCTTCATTGAGACTATGAACATTTCAGGCTTCGAATCAGTGGCGAACACCCCGACAAAAATAGCCGTTAGGAGTGTCAAATGAACAAGAATGCCACTGCGCAGCTGCACGTCTATTCCGCCTTTTTCGTTCTCGCGGGATTTGTTTTAAATCGGGGAGTGTTTCTACTTTTCCTTGCGGAGAAAGGAATGTCTGTCACGGAAATCGCGCTTTATCAAGCTCTGTTTAACATTGCAACGGTCGTCCTCGAGCTACCAACAGGGCTGATAGGCGATTTCTTTGGAAAGAAGTTTTCGATTCAAATGGGCGTGCTGCTCCTTTTCTTCCATACGGCTGGCATGCTGCTGCTCTCAGGTCCCTTTCTTGTCGTGCTTTCCCTTGTTGAGGCACTCGCTTACCCCTTCAATCGGGATCCGAACAAGCACTTTTATATGAAATTGCCCGGAATGCCGGTCAAGGAGAGCGCTTCCTCACCATCAATGCTCGGCTGCTTGCCGCACAATCAATCGCTACGGGAATGGCAATTGTGCTCGGATCTTTCATTGCCCAAGTATCCTGGAGCGCCCTCTACGTATGTGTCTCCGTTTTCTATCTCCTGCAGCTTTTCCTTCTGTATCCCATTGAGAGGACGGAAGCGACCCGTTCTAAAAGCTCTGAAAAGGGAAGGTTTGACGCAGCCAAGATGTTCAGACGCGAAACCTGGCGTGTTGGAGAATCCGCTTTTGCGGTATTGCTTCTTCTAATCGGCACGAGCATGCTCGATGGATTCTATGGGAGTTATTACAACTTGAATCAGTTGGTATTCGACGCATTTGATGCTCCCGTCTCCATAATAGGAATCTTTTTCGGTGCATCCTATGCAGTAAATGCGACGGCCTACATTGCAGCAGATTTCTTCTCATCGCGTTTCGGGAAAAGAAACACCATGCTCGGCTCGATGCTAATCGAGGCCGGCCTTTTCATGATTCTTCCGTGGTTCGCTTCAAATCCGCTGTGCTTGTTTGGCCTTAGCATGGTGCTTTGCTTTCTCCCAGAAGTGGTGTACATCACTTCGGAAAACTTAATCCAAGACGCGATAGCGGACGATCTCCGCGCGACGATCCTTTCCGTCGCGTCTCTGGTAAGGGCTCTCTTTTCTGCAATGTTTTTCTCCATATTTGGATATGTGTTGGGGTTATATCCCATTCAGATAGCGCTCGATGTTATTGGCGCAATCGCGATAGCAATTACCGCCGTTGTTTCTTTAAAAATGGTAGGAATACATGTCTCCAAGAATTGATATATCGATTGACGAGCCGCCCGAAGCGTCGAGCCTTCTTGATGGACATGACTATTCGTCACAAATCATTCAGCGTATCGCCGGGGTTCCAGTAATACTCGATGCATCGGGATGCCCTCATTCCCCTTTTTTCGAAGTTGAATATGATGACAGGACGATTAGGTTTACAAGTCAAGCAAGTTAATAATCTATGTGGTCAATATAATACCGTTGAACCCGCGTATCGATACCGTTCAGCCATTCGCCTCGCCCCCATCTTACGCATCTTCATCCGGTCTGTTACTTTTAATCTAACAATTCTTTGAGGAATGCAGGTGCTTCTGAATGTGCTGTCGACTCCTTCTCAAACTAATCCTAAGAGACAAGGCCGTATGGATCTCCACGCTCGTTCTCGCTGCAGCCTTCTCCATCCCCATTGCGTTCAATTCACCCATCTACGGCCCCTTCTTTATGAAGCAGGGCATGCAGGGCTTTGTCGACGCATTCAATACGCGCGCGCCCCAGGCCGGCGGCACAGACCTATCTCCAGAGCAGCAACTTGACGCTGAGCTTGCAAGATACGCGAACGCCGCCCTTGCCGCTCAAACCGACGCCGACTTTCTCGATTCTGCCGAGAGCTACTACGCGCTCATGGACGAGGGCTTCCAATCCGGGTCCATCGTGGGGGACCAGGAGACCAATGACGCGGCGCTCGCATATTGCCGTGCCCTGAGCAGCTCCGGCATCGCGGATATCCCGGCCTCCGCAAACGACCTGCCGTTCCTTTCCTTCCTGCCTTACGCCATTGCCACGGCGCCGTCTTTCCTTCCCTTCATCCCCTTCCTTCTCTCGTCGATACTCGTGCTCGGCGCCACAAGGCCCGGGACCCTGGCGGCAAAGGCGCCCGTGCCCAAATTCCGGCGCCTTATCCAAACCGTGTTTTCGATAATTGGCGCGGGGACCGCGATGCTCCTCGCCGGCCTCGCACCCGGGGGCATTTACGCCTTGGCCCTAAACGGCTTCGGGCAAATTGGGTACCCGATCGCCTTCTTCCATGACGGCGCGCTTACCACCACGACCGCGGGAAACGTCTTCACGACCCTGCTTCTCGCGCTGCTTGCGGGCGGAACCTTGATATCCGTTTGCTCCGCCGTCCTATCGACCGCAACGAGGCGCGTCCTCGCGGGCCCCCTTGCCTCCGCGCTGCTTGTCGCGGCCCCGGCATTCCCGTTACTGTCCGATTCGGCGCTGGAGCATAATGCCGTGCTCGGGCTCCTGCCGCTGGCCGTGTTCTCGCCTATCGAGGCAACGGGCTACGTGGGATGCTTCCCGACGGAATTCATTGGCTCCGGTTCAGGCAGCGCATCGATGCTTGCCGTGGCACTGGCAT
>DBFDDV010000153.1:0-5930 GCA_048302525.1 Collinsella sp.
GTGGTGATGATGGAACGGTCGAGGGCTGCCTCGAAGCGATCTGCCATCGTTGGGTCGGCAAGCGTGTCGACTTGGTTGAGCATGATGCGGGCATTGTTGAGGTTCAGCATTCGCAGCTCGGCATTGAGCACCATGGCGACGCGCTCTGGGGTGGCAGCGTCGGTGGGCTCGCAGCCGCAGCGCTCGCAGAAGAGCTCGGGGCGGTGGACGGCTTCGTTGATGGGCTTGCCGAGCCCTGAGGCGCCGACGATCCAGACGATGTTGGCCGTGCCAGAGGGAATCACCGGCTCCCAGGCGGCGTGCGCCTTGAGCGGGAGCCGCTTGCTGCCGTCCGCCTCGGCCAGGACGTAGTCAAAGCGCTGCGCCAGCTGGTCGAGCGGCTCGGCAGGGGAGGAGAGCTTGCCCGTCTGGGGGTCCAAGACGCCCGCCTGGCAGATGCTTCCCCGCACAAGCCCCGCGCAGGCCTCGCAGGTGCAACCGGGGACATGCGCGGCGCCCGGCTTCCAAGGTACGGCGTCCAGGCGACGGCTCGACCCGTCCCATGGCACGCCGGCGACGGGGAACATATGCGTGGTGGTGCAGAGGAGCACGCGGCCGCCAGCGCGCATGAGCTCAAGACCCAGCGTTTTGAGCAACGTCGACTTGCCACCGCTGCCGATAATCGCGGTAATGCCTGGCTTGATCCTGAGCGCCGAGGCAAGATTGCCGCTAACCGTTTCCATCTGTTCACCGCCGTATAATACTGTGATAATCAATAATCATCAGAGTAGCGGTCGAACCGCTTTTGCTCTGCTCAAACCGTAGCACAGGGAGGTGCCCCGGGAATGCTCGTTTATGTTCGCGGCGCCGGCGATATCGCCACGGGCGTCGCCGCTCGCTTGGTGCGCGCCGGCGTGTCGGTCGTTATGGCCGATATCGCGGTTCCCACGTGCATCCGCCGCACGATCAGTTTTTGCGAGGCCATTCGTCTGGGCGAGGTCGAGGTCGAGGGTATTCGCGCTCGCTTGGCACAGACGCCGGCAGAGGCACTTGCGATTACCGAGGCCGGAGACGTCGCCGTTGTGGTGGACCCCCAGGCCAAGATGCTCGGCGAGCTGAAACCCGCTGCCGTGGTCGACGCGATTCTGGCTAAGCGCAACTTGGGCACCACGCGCGACATGGCGCCTGCCGTCATCGCCGTGGGGCCGGGCTTTACCGCGCCGGTTGACTGCGATGCCGTGGTCGAGACCATGCGCGGGCATTTTCTCGGCCGTGTCATTACCCAAGGTTCGCCCCAGCCCAACACGGGCGTGCCAGGCATTATCGCCGGCTATGGTAAAGAGCGCGTTATCCACAGCCCCGCCGCCGGCGTGTTTCGGTCCGACCGCGCAATCGGCGACATCGTGCGCGCCGGAGACGTGATTGGCTACGCGGGCGATACGCCCATGTACACGCAGATCGATGGCTGCCTTCGCGGGCTTTTGGCGAACGGCGTGCAGGTGACTGAAGGCTTTAAATGCGCCGATGTCGACCCGCGCGGCGATGCCAACTATATCAACTACATTTCGGACAAGGCGACGTCGGTCGGCGGCGGCGTGCTCGAGGCACTCGCTATGCTCACCGATATCTTTAGAGGATAGAAGGCGGCAATGGAAAAGCTCGATGTTGTGAATGCGGCGCTTGCCGCCCTGCGTGCTGGCGAGACGTGCGAGCTGGTGGTCGTGGCCGGCACGGCGGGGTCGTCACCGCGCGGTGTGGGCGCATGGATGGCCGTCTTTGCCGATGGCAGCCAGGCGGGCACTATCGGCGGCGGCAAGATTGAGCTCTTTGCGCTGGATGAGGCGCGCGAGCTCCTGAGCGCGGGACAGTCGCGTCTGGTCCGCTACACCATGGGCGGCGAGAACTCCGATACCGGCATGATCTGCGGCGGAGCCATCTGCCTGTGCTATCTGCATCTGGATGCGACCCAGGCACCGTTGTTCCAGGAAATTGCCGACGTCTTGGTCTATCGGCGCATCGGCGACTTCGTCATCGACTTTGAGCCGTTTATCGCGAGCGCGCTCGAGGGCGATGTGGCCGAGTACCATGGCGAGGCATCGCGCCATACCATTGCCGGCTGCCCCGGGCTTTCGCTGGTGGAGGAGGGGAGTAAGGTCACCTACACCAACGCGGCCTCTGAGATTCCCGCGGCGCACATCGAGACGCTCTGCCCCGAGGGCCTGACCTATATCTTTGGCTGCGGCCACGTGGGCGCCGCGACGGCGCGGGTGCTTACGGCGGCGGGCTTTGCCGTCGTGGCGTGCGACGACCGCCCCGGCACGCTGACCCCCGATTGGGTGCCCGGTGTCTACGACCGTCGTCTGGTCGACTACAAGAGCCTGAGCAAGCAGTGCCCCATCGGCCCGCGCGACCTGGTCGTCGTCGCCACGGCGGGTCACAAGTCCGATATCGACGTGGTGATTCAGGCCATGCGTGCCAAGCCTGCCTACCTGGGCTGTCTGGGTTCGCGTCGCAAGACGGCCTTTGTGCGTGCCCGCCTGGAGCAGGAAGGCTTTACACAGGACCAGATCGACGAGCTGCACCTTCCGATCGGCGTTGCCATCGAGGCCGAGGACCCCGAGGAGATCGCCATCTCCATCGCCGCCGAGATGATCCACCTGCGCCGCACCAAACTCGTCCCCCGCAAGCGCTAATCGCATCCCCACCAATAAGTTGCGGTGAAATACGGACTGTTTAAGCCTGTTAGGCCGCCAAACAGTCCCTATTTCACCGCAACTGCTTTTTGGGACCCATTTGTGCGGGGGAGTTGTGGAGTTGTGCAGGCAGACGAGGTTTTTCTGGAAATACGCTCACGATGCGCGTATAGTACCGATTGTTTTGTCGGCTCCTGCTGCGTCGAGTCCAAACCGCAAAATGCCATGAGCGGCGCGGATGCAGCCAGGAGGCACGAGGACAACCCATCGTGGCCACGCCCCGTGCTTAAAACCCCAAGAAGGAGTGAACAATGGCAGAAGAGAAGTATGTGCCGCGTCTGAAGACCAAGTACAACAACGAGGTCAAGCAGCAGCTTCAGGACAAGTTCCAGTACGAGAACGTCATGATGATCCCCAAGTTTGAGAAGATCGTCGTGAACATGGGTGTCGGCGAGGCCGCTACCGATTCCAAGGCCATCGACGGTGCCGTGCGCGACCTGCGCGCCATCACCGGCCAGCAGCCGATGATCACCCGTGCCCGCAAGTCCATCGCTACCTTCCGCCTGCGCGCTGGTATGCCGATCGGCTGCAAGGTTACCCTGCGTGGCGACCGTATGTGGGAGTTCTTCGATCGTCTGACCTCCGTCGCGATCCCCCGTATCCGCGACTTCCGCGGCATCTCCGCCAAGAGCTTCGACGGCCGTGGTAACTTCTCCATGGGCGTCACCGAGCAGCTCATCTTCCCCGAGATCGACTTCGACTCCGTCGATCACCAGCGCGGTATGGACATCACTTTCGTGACCACCGCCAACACCGATGAGGAGGCCAAGGCCCTTCTGGACGCCTTCGGTTTCCCGTTCAAGAAATAGGTTCACCTGCCCTATAAGCGCCGTTCCCACAAGGGGGGCGGCGCTTGGGGCGAACAATACTCTATGTGAGGAGGATATAAGTGGCTAAGACATCGATGATCGTCAAGTGCAATCGCAAGCAGAAGTTCTCTACTCGTGAGTACACGCGCTGCCAGCGCTGCGGCCGTCCGCACTCTGTGTACCGCAAGTTCGGCCTGTGCCGTGTCTGCTTCCGCGAGCTTGCACTCAAGGGCGAGCTTCCCGGCGTTAAGAAGGCCAGCTGGTAAGTCACTACCAGCGTTTCAAGCATCAGTTTGGAACAGGGAAAACGCGCTAAAAAGGCTTTGCCGTTAAGGGCGGCGAAGAACCAAGAGCACGTGTTCATCAAGAACGAAGGAGAATCTGTATGAACCTTACAGACCCGATCGCAGATATGCTTACGCGCATCCGTAACGCTAACTCTGTGAACAAGGCCACGGTCTCCATGCCGAGCAGCAAGAAGCTCGTCGAGATCGCTCGTGTTCTGCACGAGGAGGGCTACATCGAGGGCTACGATGTCGAGGACACCGTTCCCCAGAAGACTCTGCACATCACGCTTAAGTATGGTCCCAAGAAGGCTAAGGTCATCAACGGCATCCGCCGCATTTCCAAGCCGGGCCTGCGTAAGTACACCGGCGTTGCCGACATGCCCCGCGTCCGCGGTGGCCTTGGTACCGCCATTATTTCCACCAGCCATGGCGTCATGACCGACCGCGATGCTCGCAAGCACAACGTCGGCGGCGAGATCATCGCTTACGTCTGGTAATTCGCTCGGTAGGTAGAAGGAAAGGAGATCACCGTGTCTCGTATCGGTAATAAGCCTGTCCAGATTCCCGCCGGAGTCGAAGTGGCAGTCAACGGCAACAACGTTGTCGTCAAGGGCCCCAAGGGCCAGCTCGAGCTCGATGTCTTTGAGAAGCTCGCTATCAACGTCGAGGACAACGTCCTCACCGTTTCCCGTCCCGACGACGAGCGTGAGACCCGTGCCCGCCACGGCCTCACCCGCGCCCTCATCCACAACATGGTTGTCGGCGTTTCCGAGGGCTTCGAGAAGAAACTCGAGCTCGCCGGCGTCGGTTACCGCGTGCAGCAGAAGGGTAAGAACCTCGAGTTCTCCCTGGGCTTCTCGCACCCCGTGATCGTCGAGGCTCCCGAGGGCATTACCTTCGAGGTTCCCGACAACACCCACGTGAACGTCAAGGGTATCAACAAGCAGCAGGTCGGTCAGATCGCCGCTGAGATCCGCGGTCATCGTCCTCCCGAGCCTTACAAGGGCAAGGGTATCCACTATGTTGGCGAGCACATCCGCCGCAAGCTGGGTAAGGCCGCCAAGTAGTCGTAACCGACTCACTCGCATAAGACCAGCACCCCGTCAGGTGCTGGCAAGATCAACCTTTTTAGGAGTTTACGTATGAACAAGCATAAGGCGAAGCTGGAAGGCCTCAAGCGTCGTCAGCGTCGTGTTCGCGGCAAGGTCTCGGGTACCGCCGAGCGTCCGCGTCTTCGCGTGACCCGTACTAACGCCAACATCTATGCCCAGATCATCGACGACAGCAAGGGCTCCAGCCTGACGCTCGTCTCTGCCTCGACCCTCGAGGCCGAGTTCAAGGGCACCCACACCTCGAACAAGGAGGCTGCGGAGAAGGTCGGTCAGCTCGTTGGCAAGCGCGCCATCGAGGCCGGCATCACCAAGGTCGCCTTCGATCGTGGTGGCCGTATCTACCATGGCCGCGTCAAGGCCCTCGCCGACGGTGCTCGTGCCGCCGGTCTCGAGTTCTAGGAGGTATGTAGCACATGGCTCGTAATCAGAAGCAGCAGCGCGAGGCCTCCGAGTTCGAGGAGCGCGTCGTTTACATCAACCGCGTGTCGAAGACCGTCAAGGGTGGTCGTCGCATGAGCCTCGTCGCTCTCGTCGTCGTTGGCGACGGCAAGGGCAACGTCGGCGTTGGCATGGGCAAGTCCGCTGAGGTGCCCATGGCCATCTCCAAGGCATCTCTCGATGCCAAGAAGAACATGTTCCACGTGCCGGTGACCGAGCAGGGCACCATCCCGCACGAGGTTCTCGGCCACTTTGGTGCCGGCCGCATCATCATCAAGCCCGCTGTCGAGGGTACCGGCGTTATCGCCGGCGGCGCTGTGCGTCCCCTCTTTGAGCTTGCTGGCATCAAGAACGTCCTGTCCAAGTCCCTCGGTACCGACAACGGCCTCAACATCATCAAGGCTGCCGTCGAGGGCCTCAAGGAGCTCTCCAGCCCTGAGGACGTCGCGGCTCGCCGTGGCCTGACGGTCTCCGAGATGTTCGTCGGTAAGGAGAACTAAGCATGGCTGACACCATCAAGATCAAGCAGGTCCGCAGCACCAACGGTTGCAA
>DBFDDV010000154.1:0-21563 GCA_048302525.1 Collinsella sp.
TTCAGCATCAGGGTAGCGCTGCGACGCGGAAATCGCGCGCTGTTGACGCGCCCCCGCAGTGCCCGCTTCCCCCAAGGACAATTATCAGTGCAGGTAGAATGCCTGCGGTTTTGCTCAAAACGAAGGTATGGTCAGGGGTATCGAGTTAAACGTAGTAGATGGGCCGATTTCGTGGCGAGCGCTGCCAAATGATCCCCCGGGGACGGAGGAAAACGGATCATTTTGGTCCCACGAGGCTTGCGGAGGCGCTCGTACAGGGCCGTCCGAAAAAACTATGCCGGTTTACGGGGCCGGATTCCGAATCCCCAACCATGCCGATATTCGTGAAAATAAAACCACAGGTAGACGAGCCGTCATTTTGCAGAAAACGCGGGTATGGATGGGGGTCCTGAGTTTAGCCCCGTAAACCGGCATAGTTTTGAAATGGCATCAAATTGGCGGCAGCCAGCGGCTAGCCTCGCAGATAGGCGATGGCGATTTGTGTGCGGTTGCGCAGGCCCATTTTGGCCAGGATCGAGCTGATGTGGTTGCGCACCGTGCCTTCTCCCATATAAGCCGTGGCGGCAATCTCCTTGTTGTCGAGGCCGCGGGCGATGAGCTCGGCGACTTCGAACTCACGGTCGGTTAGGCTGGCGAAGGCCGCGGGCCGGTGGGGCGTGCCCGCCTCAACGCCCGCTCCATCAAAATCGATGTCCTCAATCGCCTTGCTCTCGAGCACGCGTTTGCCGTCCATGACCTGCTCCAACGCTGGAGGAATGGCGGCGACATCAGTCTTGATCAGATAGCCACGGGCGCCTAGCTTGAGCGCCGACACAATGTACTCGTCATCTGAGAATGTCGTCAGAAACACCACGCGTGCCGCGGGGTAGTGCTCAAGGATTTCGCGCGCCGCCGAAAGGCCGTCGCGCCCTGGCATCTGAATGTCGAGCAGCGCGATATCGGGTGCGTGCTCGGCGTAGAGCGCCACCGCGTCGTCGCCGTCGGCACCGGTGCCCACCACCTCTATCTGCGGCTGAGCGCCCAGGATAATCTTGAGTGAATCGACCACCAGACGGTCGTCGTCGACGACTATGAGCCTCATCGGCCCTCATCTCCTTGCTGCTTGGGAACGGTGGCAAACACGCGCCAGCCGCCGGCGCTGGCACGCGGGCCGGCGGTGAAGGCGCCGCCAAGCGCCTCGATGCGCTCGCGCATGGAGGCGAGCCCCATGCCCTCCGCAGCGCCGCGGCCGCTTGCTTGGACCCCGCCCGCGCCATCGTCGGTAACGACAAGCTGGTAAAACGACGGATGCTCCATGCACCGCACGGTAATGGTTTTGGCATGGGCGTGGCGCATGGCGTTGGAAAGCGCCTCGCGCAGCACCGCCGCAAAGCAGTTGGCGACGTTGGCGGGTGCATGCTCGGCCAAAACTTCAAGCTCAATCTGCGGGCCGCCGTCCGAGCGCGCGCCTTCAACAATGCGTTCGAGCTGCACGGAAAGGTCGACGGCGTTGTCGTTGAGCGCGTGGACGCTGGTGCGCACAAGCTGGAGCGCCTCGTCAACCGTGCGTTTGACGTCGGCGAAATCGGCGGCAACCCTGGGCTCGTCGGCGTGGACCACGCGTAGGGCTTCGGCCTGCAGTGAAGCGCGCGTGAGCTGGTGCCCGACGTTATCGTGGATCTCTCGCGCGATGCGGGCGCGTTCGGCGAGCGTCGCGAGCTCGACTTCGTAGTCCTGGCGGTCGGCGAGGTCGCGGTTGCGCGCTTCGAGCGCGAGGGCTCGTTCTTGCAGCTCGTCGCGGGTACGGCGCATGCGCTGTTGCTCGCGCTCCAGTTGGGCGGTACGTAGCGATAGCAAGGTGGCGGCAACCGAAAGGATGGCGGTCAGCAGGAGCGTTCGGGTGGTGAGCGCGGCGCCGCGAAGGTCCGCGACAAGCGCGCAGACAAACACGGCGCCAATCGCCAGCGCGGGCCAGATGCGTTCACGGCGCACGCGTCGCGCGATGTCATAGAGGATGAGAGGCGCAAACGGCACAAACGGCGGCACGAAGACAGCCGCGATGATGTAAGCGCAGCTCGCGGTCTCGCTTACACGGCGCGTGCGTTCCTCCTGTGCGACCTCGGCCAGTGAGGTGGCAATAACGCCAAGGCAAAACGCCGCGACCAGGTGAGCGTCCACAGCAAGGCCCATGGCGGCCGCAATACAGCACGCCAGAACGATCGATTTGTCGAAAAGCCTGTTCATACGGGTATTGTACGCGAAGCCGCGCGTGGTGGAGGGACCGCCTGCGCAACCGTGACATTCCTCCCGCGCGGCAAATCGGGGGCGCCAGTTGGGCCACGCGGCCAAGCCCCGCACTCGTGACAAAGCTCACTGGTGCGCGCCGCCCGCTCCTGCGATGATGCAATCGTACCGGGCCGCAATCAACAGAAGGGCCGCCTCATGACAGACATCGTCCACGTCGAAAACCTCGTCAAGCGCTACGACGACCTTATCGCGCTCGACCACTTTAACCTCAGCATCGCCCCCGGCGAGATCTTTGGCCTGCTGGGCCCCAACGGCTCGGGCAAGACCACGTCCATCAACTGCATCCTGCAGCTGCTCGCCTACGACAAGGGCACCATCGAGCTGTTCGGCGAGCCCATGACGCCCGCCCGCTACGACCTCAAGCGCCGCATCGGTGTGGTGCCGCAGCAGGTGGCGGTATTCGACGAGCTCACCGTGCGCGAGAATATCGACTATTTCTGCAGCCTTTACGTTAGCGACCGTAAGCGCCGCCGTGCGCTGGTGGACGAGGCGATCGACTTTGTCGGGCTGGGCGACTTTACCAAGTTTCGCCCCGGCAAGCTCTCGGGCGGCCTGGCGCGTCGCCTCAACATCGCCTGCGGCATCGCGCACAAGCCCGAGCTCATCTTCTTTGACGAGCCCACGGTGGCAGTCGACCCGCAGAGTCGCAACGCCATCCTGGAGGGCATCTGCCGCTTGCGCGACGAGGGCGCCACGGTGGTGTATACCAGCCATTACATGGAGGAAGTCGAGCAGATCTGCAGCCGCATCATGATCATGGACGGCGGACGTGTGCTGGCGCAGGGCACCAATGACGAGCTCAAACGCATGATTCAGATGGGCGAGAAGATCGTGATCGAGGTCGGCGAGGTGCCGAGCGCGGCGCTCGGTGCCGTCGCGAGCCTGCCGCATGTCCTGGACCTGTCGGCGACGGCGGGCCAGCTCACGTTTTCGTGCGAGGCGAGCCCGCATAACCTGACGGACATTCTCGATGCGCTGCGCTCGCACGACGTGGCGCTTGGCCGCATTTATTCCGAGCCACCGACCCTCAACGACGTGTTCCTCGAGATCACCGGCCGCGAGCTGCGCGACTAGGGGGCGGCCATGTTCAACACCATTATCATTACGGTCAAGACGCTGCTGCGCCGGCCGAGCACGTGGGTTTGGGGCGCTCTCTTTCCCATCGCGCTTTCCACGATGTTTATGTTTATGTTTGCGAACCTCAGCTCCGACGGCAAGATCGACCCGGTGCCAGTGGCCGTCGTAGCGGATGAGGCCTGGGACGCCTCGACCTTTAAGGATGCGGCGGCTTTGCTTGCCAAGGAAGGCGACGATCAGCTGCTCGAGATCTACGAGCTCGACGACGCAGCCGATGCGAACCGTGCGCTTAAGGCCGGCGAGGTTGCGGGCATCTATACGGTCGACGACGCGGGCGTACCCAAGCTCACACTGCTATCGAGCTACGACAGCTCGCGCGCATCGTCGGTGCTCACCGATCGCAGCATTTTGGAGACGGTGGCAAGCTCGTATACGCAAAATGCCGAGCTCATGCGCCAGATTGCCCAGGACAATCCGGCGGCGCTCGCCGACCCGGAGGCGGTTGCGCGCGCCCTGTCGCTCGAGGGCGGCACCCGCCGCGTAAGCCTGACACGCACCACGCCCGACGGCACGGTCATCTACTACTACGCGCTCTTTGGCCTGGTCGCGATGATGTCTGCCGAGTTTGCCGCCTTGAGCGTCGTCGACCTGCAGCCCAATCTGTCCGGCCTTGGTGCACGTCGCTGCGTGGGCGGTCTTTCCAAGACAGCGTCGCTGGCCGGCATCTTTGTCGGCTCGTGGCTGGTCTCCTTTGCCTCGATGACGATCGCGATCGGCTACGTGCGCCTGGTCGTGAGCGTCGACTTTGGCGGGCGCGAGGGGCTGTGTCTGGTGGGCGGTGCCGCTTCCGCGCTTGCCGCCACGGGCCTGGGGCTCTTTGTGGGCACGCTTCCCGTTAAGGGCGGCAAGGCGTCCAAGTCCGGCATCCTCACGGGCTTTGCTACCACGTGCGCCTTGTTCGCCGGCCTCTACGGCGAGCCGGCGATGGCGCTTGCCGACGACGTCGCCCGCGCCTGTCCGGCCGAGTGCTGGCTCAACCCCGTCAAGCTTATCTGCGACATGTTCAACCGCCTGTATTTCTTTGAGGACCTGGGTCCCTTTGTCATCCGTGCGGGCGCGCTGGTCCTTATGGCGCTGCTGTTCGTTGCCGCCGCTACGCTGATCTTTGGAAGGAGCCGCTATGAGCACCTTTAAGACCGCGCTTCGCATGGCGCTGGCGCACCCGTTCTACCTGATCATCTATACGGTGTTCATCTCGCTCATGGGCGTATTTATCGCGGCATCGGTGAGCTGGAACTCGTCGCAGCTCACCGAGTACAAGCCCTACGATGCCAACGTGATCGTGGTCGACCGCGACGACAGCGACCTTTCGCGTGCGCTTACCAAGCATCTAGGTTCGCGGTTTGACCTGGTCACGGGCGTCGGCGACGACACGTACGACCTTGCGGACGCGCTCTCCAAGAGCAACAGCGCCAAGGGCAGCGCCGACTGCGTGTTCTTTATCCCGGAGGGGTTTGAGGACGACCTCGTTGCAGCCGCCCGCGTGGGGGAGTCCCTGCCCAAGCTCGATGTGACCTACGGTGCCGGCACCATGGCGGCGGCGCTTTCGTCTGCCGAGGCTTCGCGCTGGATCTCGCTCGCGGGCGCTGCAGCCGCACTTGAGCCCACTGCCTCCAACGGCGACGTTGCCAAGGCCGCCGAACATGCCGCTGCAAAGCGCGCGGAGGTCCAGATTGAGCGGGTCAAGGTCGACTCGGCTGCTGCCGCCACGCTCGAGTCGTACTTCAACTTTGGCGCGTACGCGATTATCTCGTCGGTCATCGTATCGGTGGGATTGGTGTTCTCGGGCATGAACGAGCCCGAGCGCGTGCGCCGCATGGAGGCCGGCCCGGTCTCCGAGCGCCAGCGTTCACTTGCCGTGTTCGCGGCTGCCGCGGTGCTCACCGTCTGCATCTGGCTCGTGTCGAGCATGATGGGCATCGTGGGCTTTGCCAGCGCGGTTGCCGAGGTCGGCGTGGGCCGCGTGTGCCTTGCGCTGGCGGCAACGTTTGCCCTGGCGTGCACGCCGCTGGCCGTTGGCTTTACGCTGTCGAGCTTGGGCGCGCGCGAGGAGCTGCTCAACGGCGTGGGCAACTTACTCGGCATGCTCATGACGTTTTTGGGCGGCGCCTGGATGCCGCTGTCGCTCATGGGTTCGGCCGTGCAGGCCGTGGCGCACTTTGTGCCGACATATTGGGTGAACGACGCGATCGGCAAGGCGCTCGCGTCGGACCTGACGTCTGCCATGTTGGGCGACATCGCCTGCGACCTGGGCGTCACCGTGCTCTTTGCCGCGGCCATCGCCGCCGTAGGCCTAGCCCTCGCACGCACCAAATTCCACGCCTAGCCACCTAGTCATCGGGTACTCATTGGGGACAGACTTAAACGACCAAGAGTGGTCATTGGGGACAGGCTTAAACGACTAGTCATTGGGGACAGTCTTTGCCGAACCGCCGGCTTGCCGGCCGGGTTGCCAAGGACTGTCCTCAGCTGCCGGCAGAAAGGGAACGTCCCCAACTGCCGGGTGGCGAAAGAGTGTCCCTAACAGCTAGTCATTTAAGAACGTCCCCAATGACTAGCCTGAAATAAAATCCAGGTCTCGCTCCAAAATAGTTCGCCATGGTTTACTATTACGCTCATAAAGTAGCAATAGGCTAACAATGGGGGATAGCATGGCGACGAAGCAAGCCTACGTCCAGGTCAAGGGGCTCAAGAAGCACTACGGCGATGGAGATGCACGCCTGACGGTGCTCGACGGCATCGACACGTCCATCAACCGCGGAGAGATCTGCGTCATGCTGGGGCCTTCGGGTTCGGGCAAGTCGACGTTTCTTAACCTGATCGGCGGCCTGGAGGATGCCGACGGCGGCTCCATCATGGTGGACGGCTGCGACCTCACGGTGCTCAAGCCTACCGACCTGGGCGAGTATCGCCGCCGTGAGCTGTGTTTTGTCTTCCAGTTCTACAACCTGGTGCCCGATCTCACCATCAAGGAGAACATCGAGGTCACGGCGCACCTGTCCAAAAACCCGCTCAATGTCGACGACCTGCTGCGTTCGCTGGGCCTCTACGAGCACCGCAACAAGTTCCCGCGCCAGGTCTCGGGCGGCCAGCAGCAGCGCTGTGCCATCGGCCGTGCGCTCGTCAAAAACCCGGGCCTGCTGCTGTGCGACGAGCCCACCGGCGCGCTTGACTACAAGACGTCCAAGGAAATCCTGCAGCTCATGGAGGATGTCAACCGCACCTACGGCTGCACCATCATCATTGTCACCCACAATGCCGCCATCGCGCACATGGCCAATCGCGTGCTGCGCCTGCGCGACGGGCACATCGTCGAGGATGAGCTCAACGAGTCGCCCGTTGCGGCCGCCGAGCTCGATTGGTAGGCGGCGCCATGACACCTCTCGCAAAACGTCTCCCGCGCGAGCTGCGCCGCAATATCGGCAAATACCTGGGCATCTTTTTGCTTATGTGCGGAAGCACCGCTCTCACCTCGGGATTTTTGCTCGCAGCGCATTCCATCGGCTGCCTTATCGATGACATACGCGATGCGTACGCGATTGAGGACGGCCGCGTGACCACCTCCTTCGAGGCTACCGACGATCAACTCAAGGCCGCCGAGGATGCAGCCGGCGACGTCGGCGGCGTCACGCTCTACAAGAATTTCTCCATCGACGCCATCATCAAAAAGGTGTCCGGCGACGACGGCACCAAGCGCACGCTGCGCACCTATGCGCACCGCACCAAGGTCGATATCGCGTCCTACTGTGAGGGCAAGGAGCCCAAAACGGACGATGAGGTGGCAATCGACCGTGTCTTTGCCACCAACAACGGCCTCGCCGTGGGCGATAAGGTCGAGCTCGAGGGCCGCACCTACACCATCTGCGGCATCATGACCCAGCCCGATAGCCAGGCGCTGTTCCTCAACAATTCGGACTTTACGGTGAACACCATCACGTACGGCGTGGCCGAGGTCACCGATGCCGGCTTTGCCGCGCTCGAGGATGCCGGCGGCGCGCCCGCCTACACCTACTCCTTTACCTTTGCCGATTGCGACCTCCCCACCGCGGATCGCATCGATGCGGAGCAGGATATGGTCGAGGCGCTGACCGACGCCGATGCGCGCGTGGATGACCTCATCGACGCCGATTCCAACCAGGGCATTGGCTATGCGCGCGACGACGTAGACGGCGACTCCATGATGTGGATGACGCTGCTCGACATCATCATCGTGATCATGGCGTTCGTCTTTGTGGTCCTTACCGACGCCACCATCGAGGAGGAGAGCGCCATCATCGGCACGCTGCTCGCCAGCGGCTATCGTCGACGCGAGATCGTGCTGCACTACCTTGCGCTTCCCGCTATCGTGGGCGTGGCCGCGGCGCTTTTGGGCACTGCGCTCGGCGTTGTGTTCTTTACCGAGCCCATGCGCAGCCTCTATTACGGCTCGTACAGCCTGCCGCCCTTCCAGGTGTACTGGAGCTGGGAGATCTTTGTGAAGTGCGCCGTGGTTCCCGCCGCTGCGCTCATCCTCATCACGCTGGTGGGTCTGCTTCGCAAGATGGGCAAGACGCCGTTGCAGTTTCTTCGCCACGAGGCGAGCGGCAAGTCTGGCACCAAGCGCGGCCTGCAGCTGCCGGAGCGCATGGGCTTTGTCTCGCGCTTCCGCCTGCGTATCTTCCTGCGCAACCTGGGCAACTTCGCCACGCTCTTCGTGGGCATTGCGTTTGCCTCGCTGCTGCTGCTCTTTGGCCTGGCGATTCTGCCCACGATGACGCACTACGCGGACAACCTCGAGACGAGCCTGGTCGCCGAGCACCAGTACACGCTCAAGGCTCCGCTGGAGCTCGAGGGCACTGCCGAGGAGCGCGAGCAGTGGTCGGCACTCGAGTGCTTGCAGTCGGTTGACGGCGCGCTGCTTTCTGCCGCCCAAGATGCCGATGACGAGCTCGACGACGCGGCCGATGCGGCGCAGACGGCAGCCGATGCCGCGACCGCATCTCCGTCTGCCGAGAGCCTGACTGCGGCGCAGGATGCGCTTACCAAGGTCCAGGACAAGAAGGATGCGCTTTATGCGCGCCTCGATGACCTTGCCGATATCCTCGGCTGCAACCGCGACGAGGCTATCGACCTGATTGACAAGGCCTCTAAGATCGACACCGACAACGACGACATTCACCCGGTCAACACGATTGACAACGGCGCGGGCGCAATCGCGCAGGCCGAGAAATACGCCGTTTACCAGCTGCAATACGACCGCGGCGATGGTAATGGCGAGGAGACGATTTCTGTCTACGGCATCTCGCCCGATTCGCGCTACTGGAAAGGGCTGGACGTCGGCGACGGACGCGTCGTCTTTGGCGGTGGCTTGCTCGACAAGTTTGGCTGGAGCGAGGGCCAGAAGGTCACGCTCAGCGACAAGTACGAGGGCAAGAATTATTCCTTTGAGTACGTGGGCAAGGACTGCGTTTGGGGCTCTAAGTCGGATATGAATGTCTATATGAGCATCGACGACTTTAACGAGCTGTTCGACAACGACGCCACCTACTTTAACGGCTATGCGAGCAACAAGAAGCTCGACCTCGATGCTCGTTACTTTGCCGGCGACACCACGCCCGACGACATGCGCGCCGTGGGCGACCAGTTCATCGGCATGATGAGCAAAATGATCGGAATGATGATCGGACTCGCGGTGTTTATCTTCCTGCTGTTTATGTACCTGCTGACCAAGGCGGTGATCGACCACAGCGCCCGTTCGATCAGCTACATGAAAGTCTTTGGCTATCGCGATAGCGAGATCTCGCATCTGTACATCCGCTCGATCACGTTGTGCGTGGCGGCGTCGCTCGTGCTGAGCCTGCCGGTCATTATTGGCTCGCTCACGGCCATCTTCCGCTCGATGCTGCTCGCCTACAACGGCAATATCGAGATCTACGTGCCCGCTTGGTCCATGGCGGCGTGCGCAGGAATCGGCTTTGCAACCTACCTGGTCGTGGCGCTGCTGCTCACGCGCTCTATCAAGCGCGTCAGCCTGGCCGAAGCCCTCAAAGTCCAAGAGTAGTCATTTAAGAGCGTCCCCAATGACTAGGTGCCGTACTTGACTTTACCTCTGCTTTAACTGGTACCATCCTCTTATGTCTGTAACGCCATATAGACCGAGGGGATAGATCTATGACCGCAACTGCACCCGCAGCACCCGCTAAGGTGTACTTCACCAACCTGCGCACGCATGCTCGCGAGAGCCAGCTCGACAAGCTCAAGCGCCTCATCCGTCACGCCGGAATTGAGCAGATCGACTTTGAGAACAAGTTCGTTGCTATCAAGATTCACTTTGGCGAGCTGGGCAACCTGAGCTTTTTGCGCCCCAACTACGCCCGCGCCGTCGCGGATGTCGTCAAGGAGCTGGGCGGCAAGCCCTTCCTCACCGACTGCAACACGCTCTATGTCGGTAGCCGCAAAAACGCGCTCGAGCACATCGATACCGCCTACCAGAACGGCTTTACCCCGTATGCCACGGGCTGCCAGATCATCATCGCCGACGGCCTTAAGGGCACCGACGAGGCGCTCGTCCCGGTCGAGGGCGGCGAGTACGTGCACGAGGCCAAGATCGGTCAGGCGCTCATGGATGCCGATATCGTGATCAGCCTCACCCACTTTAAGGGCCATGAGCAGGCCGGTTTTGGCGGCGCCATGAAGAACCTGGGCATGGGAGGCGGCAGCCGTGCCGGCAAGATGGAGCAGCATGCCGCCGGCAAGCCGAACGTCGCGACCGAGCACTGCGTTGGCTGCCATGCCTGCGAAAAGATCTGCGCGCACAACGCTATCTCGTTCGACGGCACCCGCGAGCGCGAGCTTGCCAGCGGCGCTACTCGCACGGTGCACGTGGCTGCCATCGACCACGATCGCTGCGTGGGCTGCGGACGCTGCATTGCGGCATGCAACCAGGACTGCATCAAGCCCGGTTATGAGGCCGCGGCCGACGTGCTCAACTGCAAGATCGCCGAGTACACCAAGGCCGTCGTCGACGGCCGCCCGAGCTTCCACATCTCGCTTGCCATGGACATCAGTCCCAACTGCGACTGCCATCCCGAAAACGATACGCCTATCGTCAACGACATCGGCATGTTCGCGAGCTTCGACCCGGTCGCCATCGACCAGGCCTGCGCTGACGCCGTCATGGCGTCTGAGCCGCTGCCCAACACCGAGCTCACCGATAGCGCGGCCAAGATGGAGCATAACCACGAGCATCTGGAGGACGAGCAGGCCAAGGATCCCTTCTGCATCACGCATCCCGACACCGACTGGCGCGTGTGCATCGCGCATGCCGAGAAGATCGGCCTGGGCACGAGCGAGTATGAGCTCATCGAGGTCAAGTAGCACCTAGCTATTAGACAAAACAAGCGCTTTTATAGCGCAACGTTAGTAAAAGCCGCCCGTGGGCACAGTGCCCGCGGGCGGCTTTTCGGAAGTGCTAGGGGGTCAGATAGGCCAGTAAACCGTACTATTTGCCTAAAAATACTCGTCGAGGAAGTTGTCGACCGTGTTCCAGTAGAGTTCGGGGTCGACCTGCGCGCTCTTGGCGTGGGTGGCGCCATGGATGGTGAGCTTTTGCTTGACCTTGCTGGCGCACGCGTCGTAGTTTTGGTCGAGCATATCGTACGGCACAAAAGTGTCCTGGTCGCCGTGGATAAACAGCATGGGAACCGTCGCGTGTTTGAGTTGCTCCACGCTGCTCGCCTTATGAAAGTCGTAGCCCGCGCGCACGTTGCATACCAAGTTTGCTACATCGAGCAAGGGAAAGCTGGGCAAGCCGAACACGTTCTTGAGCTGCAGAGAAAACTCGTCCCAAACACTCGTATAACCGCAGTCCTCGATAATGCATTTCACGTTTGCGGGCAGAGATTCCCCCGCGACGTTCATGGCGGTTGCCGCACCCATCGACTCGCCAAAGACCAGGATGCGTGCCTCGGGGTCAGCCTGAACGATTTGCTCGATCCATGCGACGACATCGAGCCGCTCGGGCCAGCCCATGCCGATATAGTCGCCGCCGGAGCGCTCGTGGGCGCGTGCGGCGGGTGCGAGTACGTTCATGCCGCGGTCGTGGAATCGCTTGACGTATCGGGCCATACCGATGGGCTCGTTGGTATATCCATGCAGGCAGACGGCGTAGTCGTGCGTGCTCTCCGACGCAGCAAAATACCAGGCGGCAAGCTCGGTCCCGTCGTTCGCGGTGAGGCTGCTGCTCTCGCGGTTTTCCTTAAACCACGCCCGTGCCTCGCCCTCCTCGGCGTCCATCTGCTCGCCCTTTTCGGCGTCCTTGCCATCCTGCATCATCTTCATGGTGTACGGCGCTTGGGGGTTCAGGGCAAAGTCAAACAAAAAGTTGCCGGCAAACCCCAGCAGCGCGACAACGAGCACCAGCGCAACGACGCCGGCTATCTTGAGCTTTCGATGGGAACGTGCGTTTTGAGCCATGCGGTATTCTCCTATAAGATGTTAATAAATCAACATTTAATGCAAGCGCATTATGGACGTTCGCCGTTGATGCGTCAACAGGCAAAGAATGGGTAAACAAAGGGTCACGTATGGTGCAAATTTCGCACGTACCTAGACGCTTTGATATAGTGTTGAGAACTCTTTACGTTGGAGGATGTAACCGGCATGTCCGATTCGAGCGACAGTTCTAAGCCGCGACCCAAGACCGCGGCCGTTCCACACTACACAGTGGGCGAGGAGATCATGAACTCCGTCACCCATGGTGTCGGCTGCCTGCTGGGTATCGCGGGCCTGGTGCTCCTGATCGTATTCGCCGCCCTGCGCGGCGGAGGCCCGGCCCATATGGCCGCGGCGATTGTCTATGGCGTCAGCATTATCCTCGAATACCTAGCCTCCACGCTCTACCACGCGATTCAGCCCGCGCGCGCCAAGCGCGTGTTTCGCATCATCGACCACAGCTGCATCTACCTGCTCATAGCCGGCAGCTATACGCCGTTTTGCCTCATCACGCTCGCAAACGACGGCGGCGCTGTGCTGTTCTTTGCCGTATGGGCCATCGCCATCATCGGCATCGCCCTCGAGTGCTTCCTACGCGAGCGCCAGCCGCATTGGGTAAGCGGCCTGGTCTACCTGCTGATGGGCTGGCTCGTTGTCTTTAAGCTGCCCGAACTTGTTGCGCTGCTCAACCCCGTGGCACTTGCCCTGCTCGCCGTCGGCGGCGTGTGCTACACCGCGGGCGTGCCGTTCTATATCGCCAAAAACGTGCGCTATCTGCACAGCGTGTTTCACCTGTGGGTGCTCGCCGGCAGCATCTTCCAGTTCATGGCGGTGATCCTCTTCGTAATCTAGCGACCACGCCTGCGCGCCCGCGTTCTCGTTTGGGCGCCGGTGCAATTGCCGTATCCGCCATCAACGTTTTAACCTGACGTCCCGAATCTTGGAGGTTCGAGAAACTCCCGATGGACATAACCATCTCCCTTATCACCACCCTCGTTTTGACCCTCATCAACGGCTACTTCTCTATGTCCGAGATGGCGCTCACCACGGCCAAGCGCGCCGTGTTGGAGCACGAGGCCGAGGAGGGCGACAAGCGCGCCGAGCGTGCCATTAAGCTGGCTGCCGACTCCGACCAGCTGCTCGCCACCATCCAGGTTGCCATTACGCTCGTGGGCTTCGCCTCGTCCGCCGTCGCCTCGACGAGTCTGTCCGACCCGCTCGCCACGTGGCTCATGAGCTTTGGCATCGCGCCGCTCTCCGCCATCGCGCGCGGCCTGGCGCCGGTCATCATCACCGTCGCGGTCGCCTTCGTGTCCATCGTGATCGGCGAGCTCGTCCCCAAGCGCATCGGCCTGGCCAATGCCGAGGGCGTGTCCAAGCAGGTCGTGGGACCGTTGTCGTTTTTCCAAAAGATCGCCCGTCCGCTCGTGTGGCTGACCGGCGCCTGCTCCGATGGCCTGGCCCGCATCCTGCGCATCAAGAGCGCCGACGACCGCCAAAACGTCTCGGAAGAAGAGATCAAGTACATGGTCTCGGAGCAGGACGACCTGCTCGACGAGGAAAAGCGCATGATCCACGAGATCTTCGACCTAGGCGACACCGTTGCCCGCGAGGTCATGGTGCCGCGCGTGGACACCACCATGTGCGAGGACGACGAGACGGTCGCCGACGTGCTGTCCACCATGCGCCAGACCGGCTTCAGCCGCATCCCCGTCTATCACGAGGACCCCGACAACGTCGCCGGCATCGCGCACATCAAGGACCTGATCCAACCCGCGCTCGACGGCAAGGGTGACCAGCCCATCGCCGGCTTTTTGCGCGACGCCACCTTTGTGCCCGACACCAAGGACATCCTGCCGCTACTGTCCGAGATGCAGACCTCGCACGACCAGATCGTGGTGGTCGTGGACGAGTACGGCGGCACGGCCGGCATTATCACCATCGAGGATATCGTCGAGGAGATCGTCGGCGAGATCGAGGACGAGTTCGACCCCGACAACAAGTATCTCACGCGCCTTTCGCGCCGCGAGTGGCTCGTTGATGGGCGTTTTTCGTGCGATGACGCGATTGAGCTTGGTTGGCCGCTCGAGGAAAGCGATGATTATGAGACCATCGCCGGCTGGATTTTGGAGCTTTGCGACTCGGTGCCCGACATCGGAGAGGTGTTTGAGGTCGCGGGGTACAAGTTTAAAGTTCAGTCGATGCGTGGCCAGCGCATCTCGCTCATTCGCGTGATCGCTCCGGCCGAAACCGATAAGAAGGATTCCGAGTCTTCGGTAGACGAGCCGACGACGTCGGGTGCGGGTTCCGCGAATCCGCACGACGGCGACGAGTAGGACAAGGAAGAGTAGGGGAGAGTTATGGCAGGCCTGTTCAACATCCTTAAGGTCACCGTCAGTGAGGACAAGATCTGCGCGCATGTGCTGGTGAACCCCGGCATGCCGCTCATGACCTCGGAGGACATCGAGGCCACGGCGCGCGTGTACTACCTGGTGCCCGCGATTGCCAAGCACCTGTGCCTGGGCGATTCCGGTCGCGAGTTCCAGGACTGCATGGGCCAGACCGAGCTCTGCCACTTGCTGGAGCACGTGACGGTTGAGCTCATGAACGAGACCGGTCTTGCCGGTAGCATCTCGTGCGGCCGCACGCGCGTAAGCGAGCACGACGAGCGCGTCTTTGAGGTTGAGCTTTCGTGCCCCGACGACGCGCTGGCCATCGGCGCGCTGTCTTCGGCCACCTTTATGATGGACTGGGCCTATCTGCACGCCGACCAGCCTGCCCCTGACGTGGAAGGCACGGTCGCGGGCCTGCGCAACCTGGTGCTGGGCATGCGCGCCGAGGCCGAGGGCAAGGATCCTCACGAGGCCGTCGCCGCTGCGAACGGCGAAGATGCTGCCGAGGACGAGGGCGCTGACGAGGGCGATGTGCCGGTCGACGCCGAGCCCGTTGCCGATGCGACCGCCGAGCCTGTTCCCACCGAGCCCCAGGGCGTCCCCAACTTTGACGACGAGCCCCAGGTGGCGATTGATACCGAGGGTGCGGTTGCCGAGAACCACGAGGCCTCCGCTGCCGTCTTTGGCGGTGCGGCGACGGTTCCGGCAGGACCTGCGCATGAGGGCGGTCTGCCGCTCGTGGACGGCGCCGGCGAGGACCCGGGTGCCACGGTGGCCATGCCGGCTATGCCCCAGGAGTAGGCCTAGGCGTTTATCACCATCACATACCTGCGCCTTTGCCGTACGCAGATGAGCGGAGCGGCAAGTGATGCGCTGCGGGTATAATGGACAGCATTCAAACGGTGGGCACCGACGTGCCCGCAGGAGAGGAATGATCATGGGTAAGACTTTCAGCTTTGTCTCCGGCGCACTTTTTGGTGCCGCTGCCGGCGCTATTGTCGGCGTTGCTCTGGCCCCGCGCTCGGGCGCCGAGACCCGCGCCATGGCTGCCGATATCGCCAACGACGCCTGGGACAATATGCGCGACACCTACGAGCACAGCGCCGAGGAGGCCCGTGCTGCGGTGAATGACTTTGGCCCGATGGTCGACGCCAAGACCGACGACCTGCGCGCCAAGGTCGACCTGGCCCGCGAGCGCATGGACCAGCTGCGCGAGCAGCTCAACGACGCCATTTCGGGCGGCAACGTGACGCCTGCCGCCGACGTCGTGGTCGAAAACGCCGTCGAGGCTGATACCGAGGCTGCGGAGCCCTCGACCGAGGCATAATGCGCGCCGGGGATTTTGTCGGCGCCAAGATCTATCGCAAGCCTACCGAGGACAAGCGCACCAAAAGGGACGGCACGCCGCGCAGCCCTAAAAAGCTCGGAAAGATTCACTTTCCGGTCTTTACCCCGGGCGGTACGCGCGTGGTCGGCTTTATGGTCCGCCAGTCCGATATCGCGGGCATGATCGAGCGTCCCGACCGATTCGTAGCGCTCGACGCCATTGGTGTCTACGAGGGCGCCATTGCGGTCGATGACGTCAAGGACACGTACGATGCCGCCGCCGCCAAGCGCCTCGACATCAACCTGGACGATTGCATCATCTGGGTCGGTATGGACGTGCGCACGGAATCGGGCGACGTCGTGGGCTATTGCTCGGACGTTGAGTTCAAGCCACGCTCGGGCATCGTGCAGGCATTCTATGTGACCGCCGGTGCTGCTTCGAGTATTTTGGTTGGTGACACGCAGGTGCCGCCGACGATGCTGCGCGGCTACGAGAACGGCGCGATGGTCGTCTCGGACGAGGTCAAGTCGCTCGGGTATTCGGGCGGTGCGGCTGCCAAGGCCGCCGAGGCCAGCGTCGTGGTGGGCGACAAGGTCAAAAAGGGCGCCAAGGTGCTCGACGACAAGGGATCGGTTGCCGTGGACAAGGGCAGTCGCGCACTGGGCAAGCAGCTCGGCAAGACGCGCGGCATGTTCAAGGCCTTTAAGGACGAATACCAAAAGGCGAGCGGAGGCTCGTCAAAAGCTACAAAATAGCGACGTACCAAATGATGGGAGGCAAGCCGGAGACCTGTTGCTCCGGCTTGCTGTGTTTATGGGGGAGGGCACATGCGCCAAAACGGATCCAACTTAAACGGGCGTTCGGGTGCGCGTCCGACGGCGCGCCGCGATCTGGGGCAGCTGCCCAGCGGTCAGCGCAAGCGTCACCGTAAGCCCGGCGCGATGTACCTCAACCATAGCCGTGGGTTTAGCGATCGCAGTGCGCGCATCGGCAACAGCCGTACGCCCCGTCGTTCGTCTCGCCTGCCCTACGCGCTCATCGCCGTGGGTTGCGCGCTCGTGCTGTTTATCGCTGCCGTCGTGGGCTACGTCAACCGCAGCGTGGACGTGGAGCTCAACGGCCAGAAGACCGCGGTGCGCGTGGGCTCTACGCTACAAAACCTCATCGACGACCAGGAGTTGACTGACACCTACGACGCAGGCGACCTGCTGGCCGTCGATGACAGCGTGCTCAAGCGCCATGGGGGCGAAAAGCTGTCGGTGAAGGTCGACGGCAAGCGCGTGAAGCAGGGCAAATGGGATAGCCGCGAACTCGAGGGCGGCGAGAAGGTGACGGTCAAGGATGGCCGTAACACTTACGAGAAGCACGAGGTTCAGGCTACGGTTATCGAGCCCAAGCTCAAGGTCGAGGGCACGGGCGCTATCGAGTATGTGCAGACATGGGGTGTCCAGGGCCGATCCGAGGTGTGGGTTGGTGAGCAGTCAGGCAAGACGCAAGACCGCGGCGAGGTTGTGCCCGCCACCGATTGCGTTGTTGCGTGCGCCAGCGTGGCGCCCAAGGGCAACAAAAAGTACGTGGCACTGACGTTTGACGAGGGTCCGAGCGGCGCCACCAAACAGATCTTGCAGGTGCTCAAGGAAAAGGGCGTCACCGCGACGTTCTTCCTTTCGGGCGATGCGGCCGAGGCCTCGCCTGCCACGGCCAAGGCGATTGTCGACGCCGGGTGCGAGATCGGATCCAACAGCTACAGCGACGATTCGCTCAAGGGTCAGGACCGTGAGGCGGTACGCGAACAGATCACGAAAGGCACCGATGCGATTAAGTCGGCGACCGGCGTGAAGACGATGCTGCTGCGTGCTCCCTACGCTGCCTTTGACGAGCAAAACTGGATTGATGCGATGGACCTGGTCTCCGCCGTGGTCTCGTGGAATATTGACTCGGGCGACTGGCTGCTCAACGGTGCCGACGAGCAGGTCTCGACGGTGCTCGATTCGGTGACGCCGGGCAATATCGTGCTGCTCACCGATAGAGACGAATGCGCCGAGCAGACGCTCGAGGCGCTGCCGCAGATTATCGACGGCCTCATTGCCGACGGCTACAAGATCGTGACGCTCAGCGACCTGGTCAAGACGGACACGTCGCTGAGCAAAAAGCTCACCTCGCTGACGAAGGTCACCATGCCCAAGGACGCCGTGTTCCCCCAACCTGCCGAGGACGAAGACACCACAGAGTAACCACAGAGTAGTCATTGGGTAGTCATTTAAGAACGTCCCCAATGACTATGTCACGGATGCGTCAGCGTTTGGTATGCCTGCAATGTGCAGCGCATAAATTCGACGCCGCAGGGCGATGCTGATGCTATAGTTACTGCGGTTAATGAGGGTCAAGAGAAAGGTTACAGGTGAAATCCAAACCTCGACCATACAGTCGATGACCCCATGCAGGTGCTTTTTGCGCATGCACGGGGTGTAAGCGTCGAGCGGCGTGCCGCCCGCGCATGCGTATACATATCCAGAAGCCCCCGGACGTCGCACGCGCGGCCGCGTCCGGAGGAATAATGATGGGGAGCACCATTGAATTATCTGAGTGAGATGCTCAAATTGCCGGTCTTGGACGTCGATGGCGAAAAGCTCGGCGTGGTGAACGATTTTGGTATTGCTACCGGCGAAGTTTTTCCGCACGTGACGTCGCTCGCGTTCCGCGGACCCGGCAAGACGCCGTTTATGATCAGCTGGCGCAAATGGGTCGACCGTATCGACGAGACGGGTGTACACCTTAAGACGTCGGCCACCGAAATCCGTTTTTCGTACCTGCAGCCGACCGAACTCTTGCTTGCCCGCGACGTGCTCAACAAGCAGATCGTCGACACACAGGGCATGAAAGTCGTGCGCGTAAACGACATCAAGTTTTCCATGTCGGGCGAAAATCAGCTGCGCCTGCTGGGCGCCGAAGTTGGCGCCCGCGGTCTGCTGCGCGCGATCAGCCCCACACTCGAGCATGTCGTCGAGGGCTTTATGAAGCACCTGGGCAAGCCGCTCAGCGAGGACATTATTGCCTGGTCTTACATGGACCTGCTCGATCGCTCGACTAAGAACATCCAGCTCTCGGTGTCGCACAAGACGCTTGGTGAGCTGCACCCTGCCGACATTGCCGACATCATCGAGCAGCTCGACCCGCGCCTACGTGCGCAGGTGTTTGCGCAGCTCGATACTGCCCAGGCCGCCGAGGCCATCTCGGAGTTCGATGACGACGAGCTTATGACCGAGATGCTCGAGGGCCTGTCCGACACGGACGCATCGTCGATGCTGGCCATGATGGACCCGGACGATGCAGCCGACCTGATCGATGAGCTCGATTACGAGAAGGCCGAGAAGCTCCTGCGCCTGATGGGCGTCAAGGAGGAGAAGGCGATTCGTAACCTGCTGGGGTATGAGGACAACACCGCCGGCCGCATCATGACCTCGGAGTTTGTCTCGCTGCCCGCCACGGCGACGGTCGGCGATGCCATCGAGGCGATTCGCAAACTCGATGAGGACTTCGAGAGTGTCTATTACGTCTATACCGAGGATCCGAGCGGCATGCTCACCGGCGTGCTCTCGCTGCGCACGTTGATCGTGGCCGACCGCGATGCCACGCTGGGCCAGCTCGCCTATCGCGACCTGGTCTACGTGTCGCCCGACGAGGACCAGGAAGACGTGACGGACGAGATGACCAAGTACGACCTGGTTGCCATCCCTGTCTGCGACGAGAACCGTCATATCCTGGGCATCGTGACCTTCGACGACGCCATGGACGTTATCGCCGAGGAGCATCAGGAGGACCTGCAGATCGCCGGTGTCGGCTCGGGCGATAGCGCGTCGGACGACTCGACGAACGTGCTCAGCTGGTTCGTGCATCGTCAGTACTGGGTCGTCGTGTGGGGCATCGCCTCGTGCATTATGGCGACGGCGCTGGGGACGGCGCTGGGCTCCGCGCATCTGGTGGTGTTCCCCATGTGCGCCATGCCGCTCGTGCTGCTGGCGGCCTCGCGCATGGTGTCGTTCGTCAAGAACTACTTCCTCGAGTACGACGGTCACGACGACGAGCCCAAACCGTACCTGGGATTCTTCTTCCAGAGCACGGGTATGGGCCTGATCCTTTCGCTTGTTACTTACCTGTGCGCGCAGCTGGTGCGCACTGCCGCGTTCCTCGATGCCCCTATGTTTGAGGAGCAACTCTTTACTGGGTGCTTTAATATCGCTGCCATCATTTGCCTGGTTGGCAACATGAGCGCCGTGATTTACCTGATGGTGCTGTTCTGGCGTGACGAGCATGACCTCAACACGTCGGGCACCGCCATGAACGTTATTGCCGTCATGATCTCGTGCGTAGCGTACTGCGCCGCTGCGGTGCTGCTCACCATGTCGGTCATTGGTTAGGTGGTCGCGTGCAAAATACCAAGCAAAAGTCGGGCACCAAGCAAAAGTTGACCATCGCGGCCATCTTTGGCGCTATGGGTCCCGGTCTGCTGGCGGCGCTTTCGGGCAATGACGCCGGCGGCATCGCCACGTATTCCAGCGCGGGCGCCAGCTATGGCTATAAGATGCTCTGGATGCTTCCCGTCATGACTGTGCTGCTCATCGTGACGCAGGAGACCGCGGCGCGCTGCGGCTGCGTCACGGGCAAGGGCCTGGCATCGCTCATTCGCGAGCGCTTTGGCGTGCGCAAGAGTGTACTTGCTATGGCGGCGCTGTTGATCGCCAACACGGCTGTGACCATTTCGGAGTTTGCGGGCATCGCCAGCGGCCTTGCTCTCTTTGGCGTGCCGGCGAGCATCTCGGTGCAGTTGGTGGCACTGCTGGTGTGGATGCTTACCATGTCGGGTAGTTTCCAGCGCATCGAGAAGATTTTGCTGCTGGTGAGCTGCGTGTTCGTGACCTATATCGTCGCCGCGTTTATGGCTGGCCCCAACTGGGGTGAGGTCGCGGTCGACCTGGTCGTGCCTAACATTCAAAATGACCCCAGCTACGTGTCGCTCGTGGTCGCAACGATCGGTACCACCATCGCGCCGTGGATGATTTTCTTGGCGCAGAACAACGTGGTCGATAAGAACGCGGGCGAGGACGATATCGTGCTGCAGCGCATCGATACCGTGAGCGGCTCGCTTGCCGCCGATGTCATTGCCGGCTTTATTATCATCACGACCGGTACGGTGTTGTTCCCGGCGGGTATTCAGATTAGCGATGCTGCCGATGCTGCCCGCGCGTTGGAGCCCATCGCGGGCCAGTGGTCCACGGTGTTGTTTGCCTCGGGCCTGGTCGCGGCGAGCTTCTTGGCTGCCTGCGTGCTGCCGGGCGTTACGTCGAGTGCTATCTGCGAGGCATTTGGCTGGGAGCGCGGCGCCGATCGCAGCTGGGACGAGGCTCCGGTCTATCGCGGCATCATTACGGCCATCATCGGTATCTCTGCCGTGCTGGTGCTTATGCCCGGCGTCGATCTGTTCCAGATTATGATGACCTCGCAGGTCATCAATGGCGTGCTACTGCCCGTGGTTCTGGTGTTCCAGGTGGTTATCGCCGCCGACCGTCACATTATGGGTGCCAACCGCAACGGCCGCGTGTGGAACGTGCTCACTTGGGCGACTATCGGCGTGATTACGGTGCTGACGGTCGTCATGTTTGTGCTGCAAGCGATGGGCTACAGCGCTTAACGCCCACTTTTGCTTCCGAACAGGCCGCAGCGATGGGCTGCGGCCTGTTTTTTGTCTGCTATAGGGTGTTAGTTATATAGCAATGGACAAAAAATGCCAAATATGAGTACTGTTGCTAAGTGAATAGCATTTACATCCTAAAAGATAATGAACATAGCCTTTAGTATGTTCATTAAAATTGGCTCCAATACGCCTTAAACCAGTCAGGTTGGCTGCTTTAGGGGGTTGTAGGGGGTCGCGCGCGCAGACGTGGTGTAAG
>DBFDDV010000155.1:0-22569 GCA_048302525.1 Collinsella sp.
AGTCCAGTCTTCGGACGACCGTCGGAACACCATTCCGTAATCGGTCCACCGCCTCCGCCACCGCCAGCAATATCAGCAAATGAGGGCGCCGGGGCAACCGTCATGCAGGCAGCAGCAAATGCAACAACTCCCAGCACTGTTAGTCCGTGCCATCTTTCTCGAAGGTTTTTCATACGACATCCTTTTTCCGAGAGTTAAGGCTCTCTTAAGTTATTTTTAAACTATCAATTCAGTATTTCAACGGGAAATCGATAAAAGGTGTCTTTGTGACTGCAATTTAAATATGAGTCGCCACACCTCAACCGTTACGCTAAATAGCTTCTAAGGCAAACTTAGCGCATGAGCGAACTGATTAAACGAGTGAACTGAATAATAAAGCAACAAAATACAAACCTTGGTCATCAATCACATCTACCGCGGGCCGATAACGCCCGCCTCATGTGCTGCGATATAATCAATCTCACTAGATGCCAAATCAGCAAGCCGAAGGAGCTGACGTGCTAACAATTCACTATGGTGATATGGAAAACGTTATCTACAACACGTCCGTTTACTTCGATAACGTATATTCGCCCCAGTGGTTTCAAGACTCCTTTGCCCAAAGGGTCATAAAATCCATCGACAAAGGCACCGTGGTAGGCCCCAATGCAATCGATACCAAGATTCTAGGCATCATTCCTCCCGAGAAACTATCCAGCGGCACCAAAACGCTACTGCTTATGTACTTTATGCCGCAGAATATATATAACGCCTCAAATTGCGGTGATAATTGCGCCTACTGGATTCTGAGGATCGCCGCGCAAAAGGATCTAACAATCAATCTCTACCACATAATGGATTTTGGAAACGGCAAATTCACGGTAACCATTGCAAATACGGGCGATATAGTCCACACAATGTTTGACCTTGTCCCCATAGCTGGAAAATGCCTAAGGGAGAACTCCTGATGCGCGGATCATACAAGGTAATTATTCAAAATAACCGGGTTCAGTTTAAACTGACCATCAATAGAAATCTGACCATCATCCAAGGTAACAGTGCTACAGGCAAGACAACTCTGCTTGATATGGTGGCAGCTCACGAAGAGCTTGGGGCACAAAGCGGCGTAACAGTAAGTTGCAAAGTGCCCTGTAAAACAATATCTGGAAAATATTGGCGTAGAGATCTCCAAGAGATTTCCAGCAGTATTGTTTTTATTGATGAGGGCAATACTTTTGTTCGATCAAGAGAATTTGCCCATGAAGCAAAGCGTAGCTCAAACTACTACGTAATTGTCGCCAGAGAGTCACTGCGCCAACTGCCCTATAGCGTTGATGAAATCTACGGTCTTAAGAACACCAACCGAACCACAACGAAGTATCCCGTTTACTCTCGTGTCTACACCTCTACATATCGTATTTACGGTGATACTGATTTTAGAGGCGAGAGGCCCGAGCTTGTCATTGTCGAGGACACAAATTCGGGCTACGAATTCTTCAGTTTGCTATGCAAAAAGAGCAGCATTAAATGCATCAGCGCGGGAGGCAAATCAAATATTTGCAACTGCATTATGGACGCACCGGAAAACGACATCCTCGTGATTGCCGACGGTGCCGCCTTTGGACCAGAAATTGCGGAAGCAGCTGCTCTATTGCGCCGAAAGAACATCAAGCTATTCCTACCGGAATCGTTTGAATGGCTCGTGTTGAAGTCGGGATTATTCAACAGCAAACACATTAAGGACATGCTGCTTAACCCCGCTGAACATATCGAAAGCTCAAAGTTCTTTAGCTGGGAGAAGTTCTTTACTGCAGAACTCATCGAATGCTCACGAGACACACGTTTTCGATATGACAAGAGCTGCTTGAACGAGGAGTACCTGAACCCCACCGCTCTTGCAGCTCTGGAGGATACTTTGCCGGACCTTGGCATTACTTCGCACTAAAACGAGAAGTACTCACTGTCGGAGGATAGGTTTGGTCCGAGCCACGGGTCGCCATCGAGGAAGAACTCAGGCCAGTGCTGCATGAACAGCGCCTGCTCACGCTTCCAGCGGCGCAGCTTTTCCTCGTTGGCCTCTTCCCTGCCGCGCGAGGTGAACTCGTAGTGGTACAGCTCGGCATAGGGCGTAAAGATGGTGCGGTAACCCGCCTCCCACACGCGCAGGCAAAAGTCTGCGTCGTTAAAACCGACGGCGAATTCCTCGTTGTAGCCGCCGACGCGCTCAAATACGTCGCGTCGCACCATCTGGCAGGCACCCGTCACGGCGCTAAAGTTGCCCGGGCGCACGGCACGGGCAAGATAGCCCTCGCGCTTTGCCGAGAAGTCCTGGTTGGCATGGGCAAGTGCGCCACGCACGCCAATCAAAATGCCGGCATGCTGCACCAGATGATCGGCAAAGTAGAGTTTGGCGCCCACCACGCCCGCATCGGGACGCTGCAGATAGCCCATCATCTCTTCGATAAAGTCCGGGCTTATGACCTCGGTATCGTTGTTCAGCAGCAGCAGGTAGTCACCCTTGGCGTGCTTCACACCAAAATTGATGATCTGAGAGTAATTGAACTCGCCCGGCCAGTACACAACGCGCGCGATGCCCTTGCCTTCGGATGCTGCAGCCACGCGCTCTGGCAGGGTTTCGTAATACGCAAACGTCTCCGGGGCTTCACTGTTGTTCTCCACCAAGACGATCTCGTAATTGGTATACGTGGCCTTCTGGGCGATCGACATCACACAGGCATCGAGCGTCTCAATGTGATCCTTGGTGGGGATCACAATGCTCACCAGCGGCGCAGGCTCCGGCAGCGCATGGCGCATGCGGTAGACAAACGGCGTCTCGGTCTCCTCGACCGTTCCGTGAACGCCCAGCGCGTTAAAGTGGCGCTGCAGCGCAAGACGACCCGCTTCAATGGCATACGGCTTGCTATCGGCAGAGCCATCGGCGGTCGATCCCGGATGCACGCGCCAGTGATACAGCACATGCGCAACGTGCTCAAAGCGCGCGCCGGCTGCAAGGCAGCGAAGCGTCAAGTCGTAGTCCTGGGCGCCCGCAACGTCTTCTGGGGACATACCAATGTGATCGATGAGCGCCTTCTCCACCATCAGGAAATGCGTCACGCAGTTATGGCTATAGAGCAGGTCGACGTTGAGTACGGTCTTAAAGACCGGCTGGCCCCACTCCCCCGTTTTCTGGAACATGTCCTCATCACAGAACAGGACCTGGGGACGCTCGCCCTCGGCCGCCTTGTTCAGCGCGGAAACATACTGGAATAACGCGTCCGGTTCCAGAATGTCATCGTGGTCCAAGAAAGCGATGTAGTCGCCTGTCGCTTGCTCGATACCTGCGTTGGTGTTGACCACAATGCCGCCGTTGCCGGGAAGCTCGATGCGACGGATGCGCTCGTCGTTGGCACCTGCCGCAAGGGTGGCCACCGCGTCCCATTCGGGCGAGGCGTCCATAAGCAGCAATTCCCAGTTGTCATAGCTCTGGGCTTGCACCGATTCCAGCAGCTCGCGCAGGTAGACCCGATCAGTCTTGTAGCACGGCACCACAATGCTCACGAGCGGTCTATAGGCAAAGGCCGCCGAAGCGACACGCTGGCACGCCAAATCGCCCGGCTTTGCGCGATGCTGCTCAAACCAACGTCGATAAGCTGCGTCGTCTGCACGCGCGTCCTTCATACGGTTCCAGCTGTCGTCGACCATGCCGTTGTACAGGCGACCATCCATGGCGCAAAACCCGCTCTGGATCTGCTCTGTAGGATCGCTCACAGTCGCGACAAAATCCCGTATATCCTGAGGCATCTCTACGCTCAGATACGTTTTATTGACGTGGCAACCGTTGCGCTGCGGCACATCGACCTGCGATTCAAACACATGCACAGTAGCATCGATGGCATTCATATGCGTATCGAAGATCTGGAGCTCAGGCGCGCACTGGGAGTCTCCTGCCCAGGTAACCTCATAGCGCCACACCGCGCCGGCGTCTGCCGGCAAATAGCGAATGGCATCGATCTCGTAGCGACCGCAGCATTCGCCACGCTGCGCATCGCGGATAAGCGCACACAGCGCAGGCTTTGCTTTGTAGTTAACCTTGGATTCCAGCTTGGCCACGCGGCTATCGAGGCGAATGGAGCCCAACCTTTGGCCACCGAATGCAAAAACGACATCCATCGACGAGCCATCCAAAAACGGAAGCACCAAGACGGCGAGCTCGCGTTCGTAATCGGAAACGGAAGGACAAAGCGCCAGCACGCGGCCATGATCGACCGGGAGCACCAGCGACGGCACACAAGAACTGCTCGTTGTCGCATGGGCAAACGCCTGAGAGCCCTCCCGCTCAATAAGCGCAGCGACATCCTGACCGGCAAAACGAAGCAGCACAAACAGACGGCCCTGACTGCGGCAAAGTGTCAAACGCTTGATACTCATCTACACTTCTCGCTTTCCCAGGGCGTTCGCTGCCATGCGTTTGCAGGCACCCAGGCGCCCAAACCTCAAGACGTCGTAATCGAACATGAGCTTTTTGCACTCACGGGCATTGGGGGCCTTGCTGGTAAGCGCCGCACGCACCATAGCAGCAACAGAAGGAGCGCATTGTGCGAGCGCAGCATCGCTGCCCACGGCAGAACCGGCAAGCGCCGTGGCAACGGCAACAAGCACCTTGCCGCAGTCCGAACCCAGCAACCTGAGCGCATCGTACAGCACCAGATCGCATAGGAAGTACGCGAGGTCATCGGCGTGCTGTACATCGAGACCGTCGCGCTGCCAGTCAGCCAGCACCGCGGAGTAAATCTTCACGTGCTCCAGCAGGCGCGTCTCGTCGTCATAGCGCATGGTGTCCATAAGCGAGCCCTTGCGCGCGACACGGTAGTCATACAGCTTGCTCGAGATAAGCGCGGTCTTGTGCGAACGACCGTACACGGCAAAATCGAAGACCTGGTCCTCACCATACTTAACGGTTTCGTCGAACACGATCCCGTTGCCCAGCAAAAACTCACGCTTGCAGGCAGTGCGCCATGCAAAGGGGCGAGAAGCTTCCTTAAACAGCAGGTCGGAGCTATAGCCTTCAAACGACACATCGCGCGGGCTCAGCACATAGTTAAGCCACGGGTACCCCGCCTCCAGCGGATACGGATTCGCACCAAAGGTCAAGACGTCGCAGTCCTCGCGCTCAAAGGCATCGACGATCACACGGCATGCATCGGGCGTAAATCGGTCGTCGGAATCCAAGAACGCAACGATAGGTGCCGTGGACGCGGCGATGCCTGCATTACGTGCACTCGACAGGCCGCCGTTCTCCTTATCGACCAGCGTAAAGCGCGCGTCCTTTTCGCAATAGGCAGCCGCAATATCGCGCGAACCGTCCGGCGAGCCATCGTTGACTAACACGCCTTCCCAATCGGGCATGTCCTGCGCAAGCAGGGAGTCCAGGCACCAGGCCAGGCACTCCTCAACTTTGTAGATGGGAACTACAACGGAAATCTCGGGGGTAGCCATAATCACTCGCTCCTACTGTGCGGCCGGAACGTCGTCAGGGTGCGGGTTGTCGCCGTAGGTGCGCTGATACGTCAGCACGCGCCAGACCAGCGGCAGGCCGCCAATCTTAAAGTAATGCTTAAACGTATTGAGCTTGCCCGGCTTCTTAAAGTCAAAGCGCGAATTGATATAGGCGCGGGGCGACTTGACCATCAGGCGCAAGTCGGTCTCGCCACGCGGATCAAACAGCGACAGGTCAAAGCGACCGGCATCCCAATCGGCCTTGAGCTCGGGAGATGCCTTTTCCCAAAACTGCTCGCGCAGCTCATCGACCAGACGCTCATCATTCCAACGGTACGTATCGACCTTCATGCGCAATAAAATGCCCTGGAGCTGAGCCTTGAGCTCGGGACGCTCGTCCAAAAAACGTTGCATCTCGGCATATTCGTCGCACACGCAAAACACCTTGTTGGGCGAATTAACGGAGCTCTTCTCGTTATCCTGGCGATAGCACAAAATGGGGTCCGCAATAAACGCGGCACGCTCGGCGCAAGCCCAAACCTTAAAGTTAAAACCCGCATCCTGATACGAAGCACCCGGCGTGGGGAGGAACCGAATCTGATTTTCGTTGAGAAACTCGCGCCGATAGATAGCCGACCAAATGGAAGGTTTGCGGTAGAAGATGCCCGGGCGATCGACGGGGCGATACGCGGCGCCCGTCATATGCTCGTCGATGATCCCAAACAGCTCACGGCGCTCGCTGGGCGTGGACCAATACAGGTAAAAGTCGCCCTTTACCACATCGGCATGCTCAGCATCGGCCTTGGCGACCAGCTTTTGGAGCGAATCCTCAAACATAAAGTCGTCGGACTCAAGGATGCCCACGTACTCACCGCGTGCCATCTCCAGGCCGCGGTTCATCGAGTCGCCGTAGCCGCTGTTGGCTTTGTCGATCATCTTTACACGGGGGTCGCGCTCCATGTACTCGCAGATGATATCTGGCGAGCTATCGGTGGAGCCGTCGTTGATGCAGATGATCTCGATGTCCTTGAGCGTCTGCGCCACGGCGGAATCGAGGCACTCGCGCAGGTAGCGCTCGACATTGCAGATGGGGACAAGCAGCGAAACTTTAGGGGTATCAGAGTTCTGCAAGAGAACCTCCTGTTGAATAGCGTGTAACAGGGTTATTTTAGCAGCCGAGTTGCGGCGGGCGGCAGCGTTTGGAATTAGATAAAGCGCTCCAGACAGGCTTTGAGACCGCGAGTCGAAAGATAAAACAGCGTGGCGTCTGCCATCGAAACGCCCGCGGTCGCCGCAACGAGCTTGTGGGCAACACGGCGAACGGCGCCCTTAGCAGGCATATCCGCCCACTCCGTTCCCAAAAACGTCGTGAGGTCCATGTTGACGCGAGCCGCCACGCGATGGAAGTCATCGGAATCCAAGCGCGCCAAATCAAACACGATAAGGTCCAGGAACCAGGTGATCAGCTCGCCGGGACACAGGTCCATAAGACCGTAGCCCGCCCAGTCCTCCAAGACCTCCTCGAGCATTCTCATATGGGCATCGAGCTTTTTGGCGCGAGCCTCGACACTGTTGAACTCGTGCGTCGCCGATTCGCTCTCCATCACGTAGTGGTAGAACTTGTCCGGCATGACGACGGTCCTGTGGGCAAGCGCATAAGCCGCAAATTGGAAGACGACGTCCTCGCCCAAAGCCAAACCGGGGGCGAAGCGAATGCCTTCGCGATTGAGCAGCTCGCGCGAAAAAGCCGCACGGCAGGCATAGGGCTGCGTATTCGAATGGAACAGCAGTTGGGGATCACGGGCGCCGAAGGTACCAGCTTTGGGGCTCATGAGTTGCTGGACGCGTTTGGGGGCAGCATCGGCAGGTTCACAGGCGCCGCCAAAAACGGCGGCCTCGGCATCCGCAGACTCCATGGCATGCAGCACGCGCTCGACCGTCTGGGCATCGATGTAATCGTCGGCGTCCACAAAAAAGACGGTCTCGCCCTCGGCGGCATCGATACCCGCATTTCGAGCACACGAGACGCCCGCGTTTTCCTGGTCAATCACCAGTACGCGATCGTCGGCCTGCGCGATCTGACGCAACGCGTTCAACGAATCATCAGTCGAACCGTCGTTGACGCAGACAACCTGAATCGAGCGCTCGGACTGGGCCAACAGCGAATCGAGGCATCGCTGAATGGAGCGCGACGAATTGTAGACGGGAACGACAATGGTCGCTTTGGGGGTCAAAGTCTCTCCCATGCCGACCTACCCCCTCAGCGATTCGATGAGGAAGGCAGCAACCACGCCTGGGCCTCCAACCGAGGCGTAATACTTAGCACGCCCCAAGGCACCATCCGTCGCAAAACTCGGATGCTCGTCAACCCAGCCCTCAGGATCTTTGAGGATGGCAGCGAGATTTGCGCGCTTCCACGGCTTGAGGTCGTCAAGCGAAAACTCCCCCGCGTCCAAGGCCGCTTGGAACTCCTTGGCCATCTGAACCAGGAACTCCTTATAGAACTTAGGCGCCAGGCGCACGTAGTTCCACATGTACGAATCGTACTTAATGAGCTGATTGAACTTGAGCATGCGCGCGACATCGCCGCTTGCGTGGCCGCGGGCATAATCCTCTCGAATCCAACGCTCAATCTCGGCATACTCGGTATTGACGCAAAAGACCTTAGCCGAAGAATTGACCGAGGAATTCTCGTTGTCCTGGCGATACGACAACACGGCATCATGTAGGTAAACAGCCTTATCGGCGCACGCGATCACCTTAAAGGCGAACGACGTGTCCTGAAAGGATGCCCCCGGAGTCGGCAGGAACGTAATGCCGTTGCGCTCAAGAAAATCGCGACGGTACACGGCCGACCAAATCGACGGCTTTTGCTTAAAGAACTGCGTCGTGTCGCTCGGGTACACCGGCTTGTCGCAGTCCTTGGCCTTAAACATCTCGTGCAGCGAACGGCGCTCCTCGGGCTTAGACCAGTAGAAATCAAAGTTCGCCTTCGCAAAGTCGGCATTATTGCTATCGGCGGCCGAGACAAGCTTTTCGAGTGCGTCGGGCGCCATAAAGTCATCGGACTCCAAGATGCCAACGTACTTGCCACGCGCCATCTCCAGGCCGTGGTTCATCGAGTCGCCGTAGCCGCTGTTGGCCTTGTCGATCATCTTGACGCGCCCATCGCGCTCCATATACTCGCGGATAATCGCCGGCGAGTTGTCGGTCGACCCGTCGTTAATGCAGATGATCTCAATATCCTTGAGCGTCTGCGCCAGGGCGGAATCGAGGCACTCGCGCAGGTAGCGCTGAACATTGTAAATGGGAATAAGCAGCGACAGAACAGGGCTGCCAGAGGCGTTAGTAGACAAATGTGCTCCTTAGGAAATACCTGTCGTTTCATGGTATCAAAGGGTCAGCGCGCCAGCGGGCTTTTATATAATCTATGGAGCCTCTTGCGGGCAAAGCAGCCCCACGTCATGCGGCGGGCCCATGGCAGGTTCCTGCGTTTTATTCAAAGCTTGCCGCTAAGGTGCGCCGAGCCTTTACAATAGGACAGCCCCAAGGACGTATTCGATAGCTTCCGCGCTGCACTCACCCGCCGCGCGTGAAAGGATATATTGCCCCATGCCTTCAACCCTTCCCGCTCCCATCGATAAGCTCGCCATTGTCGTCGTTACGTACAAGCGCCAGGAACTCCTGGCCAACTTGTTCGACTCCATGACCGAGCTTACGGCAGCGCCCTGGCGCATCGTGATCGTCGATAACGAGAATTCGCGTGAGACCGAGGCCATGTGCACCGCATTCAACGAGCGCCTGGCCAACCTGTGGGGCACCGACATCGAACAGCCCGACGCGAAGGGCGGCACTGACCGCGTCATCTACGCACCACAGCTCGAAAACGGCGGCGGTGCAGGTGGCTTCTCCGCCGGCACCAAATGCGCCTACGACCTGGGCGCCCAGTGGTTCTGGGTGATGGACGACGACGTGCTCGTCATCCCCGAAGGCATCGAGCGTCTTGCCAAGTGGACCGACCGCTACGATGTCATCCAGGGTTCGCGCCTGGACTTTGACGGCGGCGCCTTCTTTTGGCAGTACCAGCTCATCCTTTCGCTTGGTATCCCCAACCCCATCGCTAAGTGGGACCTGGGCCCCAAGGGCTACCGCGCCATGAACCAGTTGTGCTTTGAAGGCGGCCTGTTCTCGCGCCGCGTGGTCGACAAGATCGGCCTGCCGGATGCGCGATTCTTCATCTACGGCGACGATGCCTGCTACGGCTACGTGGCCAGCCAGCACTTCCCCGCCGCCGTTGTTGCCGACGTGGTGCTCAAGCGTGCCCGCGCTGTCTCTAACTGGGATATCGCCGGCAAGCGCCAGCTCAACTCTACGAGCGACACCAACCGCTACTACATCATGCGCAACCGCGGTTATCTGGCCCGCTACATGCAGATTTACGGCGACTATCACCCCGCGCTGTTCCGTCTGGGCAACGTCGCGACCTTCTGCAAGGAGTTCATTCGCCTGGCTGCCGTTGACAAGTGCTTTAAGACCGGTATTCCGGCGCTGCGCCGAGGCATGAAGGACGCCCGCAAGATCATCAAGGACCCCGACTGGAAGCCCATGCCGCCCATGAAGGACACCGAGTAACGGAAGCCGGAAACACCTCGGCGCTTAAAGCCGCTGGCACACCGTAGCCACATGCTGCCCATCAAAACCGAACCCCCAGCGCATGCGACCCACGCCGGGGCGCGGCACACGGATTTCGTCGATGCCGTCGCGCTCTATGTCGAGTAGCGACTGCACGGCCAGCAATTCCAGTCCCAGCGCATCCACATCGGGGTCATACATCAAGTTAATCGTTATCAGCGGGCGCTCGTCCAGCATGCCAATCGTATCTGCTACGTCGAACACAGCACCCGTAGGGAAAACCTGGATGTCCCAGCGACCCGCACCACACTTTCGCCTCGAGGCAGGATTGGCATAGCCCGGTAAGCCAAAGCAGAGCCCCTGCAAGAGCAGATGATATGGCAGCGGCTTATCTGGGTCGGTCTCACCGATTCCCGCATCCCCCAGGATGCGGCTTAGCGCCCGCCTCACGGTATCCTCGTTCCCACGGCACAGCCCGTCGCGAAACGCATCGACGTCTCGAATGTCTTCGGCAGCGCACTCAAACCACTCAACAATCACTAGACGCAAGGCCTGTCTAAGCTCGTTATTGGGCAATCGCAAAGCACGGAGGCGATTGCCATGCTCTGGCTCCTCAGTCATATCCGTCGTGAGAAAACCGGACAGATACAGCGCTGTCCACATGCCATCGTCAGGCGAGACATCTGGCTCTGCAGTGCCCAAACAAAGCGGGACCTCAGCGCATCCATGGGCCTCGAGCAAATCAAACAAGACCGAAAGGCGGTCGAGATTCCACCCGGCAACTACCCTACTCAGGCAATCCGCATACCCATACAGATCGGCGCGCACAGGCGCCGTGCAGCCTCGGTCCAGAAAACCGATCACACGCTCTGGACTCGAGCAATAGGCCCTGCCAAACCGATATCCCTCGAGCCATTCACGCGCATCCTCCAGGTATCCCTCGCGCCCAGCATGATTCAACAGAGCCTGGACCTCGGCATCCGAAAAACCGAAACATCGGTCACACCACGCCGACAGCGGCGTCGTCAGACAATACGAGCAGCCGCGCGAAGAAAGCGCCGCTTCGGCAGGACCGGGACACTCCCCCATCAGACACGTCAGCCGCAACGAATCGCGCGCAGTGGCAATGGCGTCAAACAGCACACGGTCAAGTAGTTCTGCCGGATCGGCGTCGGAAGCGTTCCTCGCGCTCGCACGGCGAGACCACGCCGCATCGTACCCATCAACGAGCAATACAACCTGCTCATCGCAGGCAATCTCCAGCAGCTCTATGAGCACACCGAGCACCGAGTCAACCTCGTCCGCGCTCGCCACGCCACGCGCGACACGTTCGATGTGACGCACCTTATCTCGAGCTAAATCCGGAGCCTCCAAGAGCGCCAACAAGCGAGCGCACTCGCCCGAAAGGGCATCGCGCACGACGTCGGCAACAGCGGGGCCACGCCTCGCAGCGCCAGAAAAGTCCAGCGATATCACCGGATAGCAAGCGTACTCATCCCGATAGCGCCCGCCGTTCGCATCCCAAATCTGAGCATCGGCAAACAAACGCTGACCAGAGCGACCGACCGCTGGACGCTCCAGAAAAGCCCTGAGCATCGACAAGTTCATGCTCTTGCCAAAACCCTCGGGTCGACAGCACACCACAACGGACGCGTCGCAGTCCAACACATCGGCAATAAACATGGTCTTGTCAACCAGCATGCAACGACCAATGGCATCGGCAAAATCATGCACACCGACCGGCAAAACCGCATCATCGACATGGTTGACAAGCCGTACGCCAAAAGTATCGGCACTGTTGCAATACTCCTGTTCAGACACCGTAACTTCTCCCTAAAACGCAGCACGAAGCCCATTGTAGCGAGCAGTTCAAGTGCAACGCTGGATCCGTGCAAAGGCATCGGGCAACGGTAGGAACAAAGGCCTTGAGGGGGCATAACAAATCGTTGTGCAACAAAATGGGGCCCGATGCAACTGCACCGGCCCCCATTGCGAATCTTTAGTTGTCGGGCAACCGAAAGGGACTACTCCTCGGAGTCGTTCTGCCCAGCAGCCTTCTTTTGCTGATCGAGCTTATGCTTGCCACTCACAATAGACGTGGCACCCAGCGTGGCCAAGCTTGCACTGGCAAGGCTCGCCATAACGATAAGGTCGCCCGTCTTGGGCATGTTACCGCCAGATGACTTGGTCGTTGTAGTCGTCGTGGTTGTAGTGGTCACCGTCTTGGAGTCATTTTGCTCTTGGACTTGGTTGTCAGCACCGCTCTTGTCGTCGTCTTCGGGCTGTTTCTTTTCGCCCTCGGTCTTGCTCTCGTCCTTCTTCTGACCGGACTTGTCGCCCTTCTCATCAGAGCTAGGACCCTTATCGGATTCAGCCTTCTCGGAAGCCTTGTCCTTGGAGTCGCCCTTTGCGGCTTCGGTCTTTTCCGTGGAAACCTGATCAGAGTTGTCCTTGTTCTGGGCCGAGCCGTTATTGACGCCAGCCATCAGCGAAGAACCCAGCGTAGAACCAAGCTGCTCGGAGAAAGAAGGCTTCTTGTCCGGCGAAGCAACGGGAGCGTCCGGCGCCTTATTCGAGTCGTCCTTGGAAGCATCGGAATCAGGGGTCGTGTCAGAGCCGGAGCCGTTGTTAGAGCCGGTGTCAACGGACGAATCGCTCGAGCCGGTAGATGAGTTAGAGGTGCCAGCGTCGGTCGAACCAGAAGCGTCGCTGTCCGTATTGCCGGCAGAGCTTGAAGGCGAATCGCTCGCAGCAGAGCCGTTCGAATCGGAGCCGTTCGAGGTAGAGCCGTCGTTGGTAGTGCCACCAGCAGAGCCATTACCGTCAGCATCGGTCGAGGGCGCATCCATCCTGTCATCGTTGGCATCGTCACTCGAGCCGTCATTCGAATCAGGTGTCGGCGAGGGCGCCGGCGCAGGCTCGGGCTGCACGGGCGTCGCAGCGGCAGCGGCCTCGTCCTCGGCGATATAAACCAAGCAGTCCTTCAGCTCGTTGCGGTAGCGGTTCTTCCAGCCCTCATGATACTGGGGCTGACTTGAAAACTTGGTGGCGACATTGTTGACCACGCTATTGGAGAGCGCCGTCGCAAACTCGCGGTCGGACATATCGTTGGAAAGATTCGCCCAGCGGAAGAAGTCTCTGCAGCCACCGGTACCGCACATGTTGGTGATGCTCCACACCATACCCTTGACGCAATCGGCGCGGCCGGAGATGTCAATGCCAAGAGCGCTCTTAAGCCACGCCTCGGTCACCGCATAGTACGAGTTGTACGCATAGGCATCTTGAAGTGCTGAGAACTCAACAGGATCGGTGTTATAAGCACCTTGGAAGGCATCCTGCGCGATATGGCCCAGCTCGGTGAGCTGGCCGTTCTCGTACATGGCATTGCTCGTGTTGGAAATCTCGCTGCCGCGATCAATCGCATCCTTGAGCATGCAGTATTTTTCGGGGCTGTAGTTGTAGGCCTGCTTCATAAACGGGATGAGCGACCAACGACGGTCGAACTGGTAATAGCCCAGCGCGTTATAACCGTCGCCATACGAAAAGCCTTGGTTGTAGTTGCCATGGCTCTCGTACTTGGTAAAGTACTTCATCTCGGGAGTCACGTTGACAAACGAAACGCCCTGGACCGACCTCAGCACGCCCGAGAAGGACTGCTGGGTGTAGAGGCCTTTGTCGATATCGGTGGCATCCGAGGCAACGCCCGGCGTGGGTTCCTCGGCAGCGGCGGGCGCGGGCGCGGTAACGGCGCTAAACGAAAGCGCCAGCGTCAGGCCCGCAACAATCGCGGAATGCTTGGGCTGCATAAGATCCTCCCTGCATTGGTATAGTTAAAGTGCAGTTTGCAAAGATAGAAATAAGTATTGCAGCTCGCCCGTTGTTGCACAACAACCCCTCGGTAAACGGCAACAACCCTCCGCGAAATCTTAAGGAATTAAACAAACTGGTCGTCGGGCGCCATCAGAAGCTCGCCGTATCGCTCCATCAGCCCGTCCCTCAACTGACAGAAAGCGGGGATATAGACGTTCAAGATGCGCTGAATCAAATCTTGAGCGAGCTTGTTGTCGTAGATATGGACGTTCGTATTGCGGTCTCTGAGCATGTCTAGCCAGGCCGCCTCATCAATAAAGTCGTAGAATCGGTACGACTCCTTCACGATGGCACGAGGAGACCCCGACGCGGCAAGCGTGGCGCCCTCATACTCGAGCAGACGCTTAAGGAGCTTCCAGCTCAGTTCAAATTGAAGATTGAACTTATTAATCAATCCACTCTGAACAAAATCATTGTTGAGATCCTGATTGGGCGCATCCTCAAGATTCGCCAAGGCGCTAACAAAGTTCTCATATTTTTTCATACAGAATCACACCATCCCTGGCAATCTCATCGAGCAATTGCTGCGAGAGGGACTCGTCGAGATTGACGACATCTACATCTAAAAGAGTATCAAGATGTTCCTCGATCAAATATGAGAAACGGCCGAAATCCCGGCAACCTGCTACGGCGATGTCAATATCGCTCTTGGGCAAGTTGTCGCCTCGAGCACGAGAACCAAACAACACGACCTTCTCGGCGTCACATTCCCGAGCAAAAACTTCGATTTGCTTGTACACCTTGTCGAGAGATGCCATTTGCACCCCTACAGCTTAATGTCAAAGTTGATTTCGGGGACGGCGGCCAGGTCAGCCAACGTCACGCCGTCGACGTACTTTTCGATCACGTCGTCCAAACCGCGCCAGAACTTGACGGTCGAGCACAAATCGCTGCGGGTGCAGCTGTTGTCGATGCCATCGCACGCCACCGGAGCCGTGCTGCCCTCGACGGCACGCAGGATGTCGCCGGCGCGCACCTCGGCCGGGTCCTTCGCCATCATGTAGCCGCCGCCCTTACCGCGCACGCTCCTAAGCAGGCCCGCCTTCATGAGCGGACGAACCAGCTGCTCCAAATACTTTTGTGAAATATGCTCGCGGTCAGCGACCTCGCGAAGGGCAATCTTGCCCTCGGCGTCACCAAGCGCTGCGATATAGATCATCAGACGGAGGGCATAGCGGCCCTTAGAAGAAATGAGCATACCTACCCTCCCATCGCATCTGGGACAACATAACCAGGTTTGTTTGTCCCAAATTTGAAGTAAGTGGGACAAACACAACAGGTGAGTTTGTCCCAGAATTTGAAAAGTCGAGTGGATTAGTCGGGTTTTCCCTTGACTAACGCCGAACCCATAGTAACTTTATTCCGAGAAGATTCCTAGGGTTTAGTACACCTATGAGTACACCATATACAGAGAGGGACAGCATGAGCGCAAATCCGCTGCTTTCCATCGAAGGTCTGACCGCCTCCGTGGACGAGAAGACCATCCTCCACAACGTCAACCTCAACGTCGCCGCCGGCGAGACCCACGTTCTGATGGGACCCAACGGCGCCGGCAAGTCCACCCTCGGCCACCTGGTCATGGGCGACCCCGTTTACACGGTCAACGACGGCCGCATCGTCTTTGACGGCCAGGACATCACTGAGCTCACCACCGACAAGCGCTCGCGCGCCGGCCTGTTCCTGAGCTTCCAGGCCCCGGTCGAGATTCCGGGCGTGCCGCTGTCGAGCTTTTTGCGCGCCAGCATCGCCGGCCGCCCCGGCCTGGAGATGAAGGGCAAGGAGTTCCGCCGTCGCGTCAAGGAGCTCGCGGCAGAGCTCAACATGGATACCGCCTACCTCAACCGCGAGCTGGGCGTGGGCTTCTCGGGCGGCGAGAAGAAGAAGGTCGAGATGCTCCAGCTCCTGTTGCTGCAGCCCAAGCTCGCCATCCTCGACGAGACCGACTCGGGCCTAGACGTCGACGCCCTGTCCACCGTCAGCCACGGCATGGACGCCTACCGCAAGAGCTGCGACGGCTCCATGCTCATTATCACGCACAACACGCGCATCCTGGAGCACTTGGATGTCGACCGCGTCCACGTTATGGTCAAGGGTCACATCGTGCGCGAGGACGACGCCTCGCTCATCCCCTGGATCGACAAGAACGGCTTTGAGACCTTCGAGCGCGAGGCCGCCGAGCAGCGCGCCCAGGCCGAGTCCGCCGCTGCCGAGCAGCAGGCGTAAAGGGGCGACGCAATGACCAAGAACCGCACCGAGGTCGCGGACATCGACCGCAGCCTCTACGACTTCACCTATGGCGAGGAGGGATTCGAGCGCCTCGACGCCGGCATCACGCCCGACATCGTGCGCGAGATCAGCGCCAAAAAGGACGAGCCGCAGTGGATGCTCGACCTGCGCCTCAAGTCCCTCGAGATTTTTAATCGTTTTCCCGACCCGACGTGGGGTCCCTCCATCGAGGGCCTGGACATGGACAACATCGTCACCTACGTCAAGCCCAACACCGATCAAAAGCACGACTGGGAGTCGGTGCCCGACGACATCAAGAACACCTTTGAGCGCCTGGGCATCCCCGAGGCCGAGCGCAGCTACCTGGCGGGCGTCGGCGCGCAGTACGACTCCGAGCTGGTTTACCACAACATGCAGGACACGGCGTCCAAGATGGGCATCGTCTACTCCGGCATCGAGGAGGCCCTGCACGACCCGCAGTGGGAGCCGCTCATCCACGAGAAGTTTATGACGCTCATCCCGCCCACCGACCACAAGTTTGCGGCCCTGCACGGCGCCGTATGGTCGGGCGGCTCGTTTGTCTACGTGCCCAAGGGCACCAAGCTCGACTTCCCGCTGCAGAGCTACTTCCGTCTTAACGCCAAGGGCGCCGGCCAGTTTGAGCACACGCTCATCATCGTCGAGGACGACGCCGACCTGCACTTTATCGAGGGTTGCTCCGCGCCCAAGTACAACGTAGCCAACCTCCACGCCGGCGCCGTCGAGCTCTTTGTGGGCAAACGCGCACACCTGCGCTACTCGACCATCGAGAACTGGTCCAAGAACATGTACAACCTCAACACCAAGCGTGCGCGCGTGGACGAGGACGGCGACATCGAGTGGATCAGTGGCTCCTTCGGCAGCCACGTGGGCTACCTCTATCCCATGAGCGTGCTCAACGGCCGCCGCGCCCGTTCCAGCTTTACCGGCATCACCTTTGCCGGCGCCGGTCAAAACCTCGACACCGGCTGCAAGGTCGTGCTCAACGCACCCGATACCTCGGCAACCGTCGAGACCAAGGGCATCTCTAAGAGCGGCGGCATCCAGACGTTCCGCAGCTCTATTGTGGCGACGCCCAAGGCCGAGGGCTCCAAGGCAACCGTGAGCTGCCAGTCGCTGATGCTCGACGACCAGAGCCGCTCCGACACTATTCCGGCCATGGACATCCGCGCCAAGAACGTCGATATCGGCCACGAGGCCACCATCGGACGTATCGGCGACGACAAGGTGTTCTACCTGATGAGCCGCGGCATCTCGGAGGAAGAGGCCCGCACCATGATCGTCAACGGCTTTGCCAACCCGGTCTCCAAGGAGCTGCCGCTGGAGTACGCCGTCGAGATGAACAACCTGATCAAGCTCGAGATGGAAGGAGCGATCGGATAATGAAACAGACCACCAACACCGCTGCTACCACCCTTGAGCAGGTCAACGCGATGCCGGCAGCCACTTGGGGTTGGCTCAAGATGAACCAGACCAAGCTCGAGCTCTCTGACGAGCTTGCCCCCGCTCCCGCCGAGACCATTGAGGTTGAGGGCTTGGACGAGCAGTTTGCTGGCGTGGCAGACGCGTTCGACGCCGCCATGGACGCCATGGCCGAGCGCTTCCCCGAGCGCCGCGCCTCCGCGCCCGGCGATGCCGCCGACCGCGCCCGCATCACGCCCGAGACCGAGCTCGACGTGCCCGCCACCTCCGTCTACCAGGCCGGTGCCATTAAGCTGGAGGAGGAGCTCTCCCCCGCTGAGGCCTTCGAGACTGGCATGGGCGAGGCTGCCTACACCTACCTGGCCGACCACGCCACCAAGCGCGTCGTCATCGATGTGCCCGCATACAAGCACGCCACGGTTACCGTACGTGTGAGCGGTGTCGATGCCGCCGCGGCCATCGCCGCCATCGACGTCGTCGCCCGTCCCCAGTCGACGCTCGATCTGCTTATTGCCCTGGACTCCCCCGTTGCCGGCGAGGGCGTCGTGGGATCCGTGCTGCGCGTGTGCGCCCACGAGTACGCCACCGTCAACGTGGCCTGCACGCAGACGCTCGACGATAGCTGGATCGCACTCGACGACACCGGCCTGTTCCTGGACGAGGGCGCGCGCGTCAACGTGCAGCACACCGTCCTGGGCGCTGGCGCCAGCGCCACCGGCCTTGCCGGCGACCTGCTAGGCGATACCGCCAAGGTCACCATCGATACTGACTACCTGGGCGCCCGAGAGCAGGTGCGCGACTTTAACTACGAGCTGCGCCACCGCGGTCGCAAGACCGAGTGCGAGATCGACGCCAACGGCGTGCTGACCGGCACGTCCAAGAAGGTCTACCGTGGCACCATCGACCTCGCGCACGGCTGCAAGGGTGCCGTCGGCACCGAACGCGAGACGGTGCTCTTGGCCAACAAGGGCGTCGACAACAAGACCGTCCCCGTCATCCTCTGCGACGAGGACGACGTCGCCGGCAACCACGGCGCCACCATCGGCCACGTCCGCGACGAGCAGCTGTTCTATCTCGCCTGCCGCGGCCTTGACCAAAACGCCGCCGAGGACCTGTTCATCCGTGCCAAGCTGGAGGACGCTGCGCTTTCCGCGACCGACGAGCGCACCCGCGCCGCCGTCGTCCGCTTGGGCAACAACCTGATCGACAATTTCGAGGAGGAGCTCGCATGATCGACACCGAGCACGTTAAATGCGACACCTGTACCGCACCGGAGCCTATGGAGCTCGACGCCAGCGACGAGGCCTCACGCGGCTGGCCTACCGTAGACATCGAGACCAATCCCTACAAGGCGCAGTTCCCGCTGTTCCAGCAGCACCCCGAGATCGCCTTCCTCGATAGCGCCGCCACCGCGCAGCGCCCTGCCTGCGTGCTCGACGCCGAGCGCGACTTCTACCAGCGCATGAACGCCAACCCCCTGCGCGGCCTGTACTCGCTGTCCGTCGAGGCCACCGAGGCCATCGCGAAGGTGCGCCAGCAGATTGCCAACCTCATCGGCGCCCCCCGGGCCAACGAGGTCGTCTTCACCCGCAACACGAGCGAGTCGCTCAACCTGGTCGCCAAGAGCTTTGCGCCAACGGTGCTCGAGCCCGGTGACGAGGTCGTCATTACCATCATGGAGCACCACTCCAACCTGATTCCGTGGCAGCAGGTCTGCCGCGAGACCGGCGCCAAGCTCGTCTACCTCTACCCCACCAAGACCGGCCAGCTCACCACCGAGGAAGTTCTTGCCAAGGTTGGTCCCAAGACCAAGATCCTGGCCGTGGGCCAGGTCTCCAACGTGCTGGGCGTCGAGAACCCGGTCAAGAACCTCGGCAAACTCGTGCACAAGTACGGCGGCTACCTGGTCGTCGACGGTGCGCAGTCGCTGCCGCACATGCCGGTCGATGTGGCCGACCTGGGAGCCGACTTCTTTGCCTTTAGCGCACACAAGGCCATGGGCCCTATGGGCATCGGCGTGCTGTGGGGCAAGATGGACCTGCTCAACGCCATGCCGCCCATGCTCACCGGCGGCGAAATGATCGACTCTGTCACCGAGCAGGACGCCGTCTGGGCGCCCGTCCCCGAGAAGTTCGAGGCCGGCACGCAGGACGCCGCCGGAATCTTCGCCACGGGTGCGGCACTCGACTACCTGGTCAACACCGTGGGTTACGAGAACATCCAGGCCCGCGAGCAGGCACTCGTCCACTACCTGATGGGCGAACTCATGCAGCTCGACTTTGTCCAGATCATCGGCTCCATCTATTGGGACAACCACCACGGCGTTGTGAGCTTTAACGTCAAGGGCATCCACCCGCACGACGTCGCGAGCATCATGGACATGGACGGCGTCTGCATCCGCGCCGGCCACCACTGCGCGCAGCCGCTGCTTACCTGGCTGGGCGTCGAGAACCTTGCCTGCTGCCGCGCCAGCGTGGCCTTCTACAACGACAAGGCCGACATCGACAAGTTCATCGCCGGCCTGCATCACGTTTGGAGCACGTTCAATGGGTAATCTGTACACCTCCACCACATTTATGGAGCACAACTCGCACCCCGACTATAAGTACGAGATGGATGCTCCCACGCACGAGCACGACGGCATCAACCCCAGCTGCGGCGACGAGCTCACCCTGCAGCTGCGCGTCGAGAACGGCGTGATCGAGGAGGCCTCCTTTACCGGCCACGGCTGCGCCATCAGTCAGGCCAGTGCCGACATCATGGCCGACCTCATCACCGGCGAGACCGTCGAGGAAGCTCACCGCCTGGCAGAGCTCTTCCTCGCCATGATCCGCGGCGAGCAGCTCTCCGAGGAGGACCTGGAAGACCTGGACGAAGCCGCCCAGCTCCAGGACATCTCGCACATGCCCGCCCGCGTCAAGTGCGCCGAGCTCGCCTGGCGCACCCTCGACGGCATGCTCGAGGGGCAAACAAACCAGTAGTTTATGCCCCGAATCCAAGGTTTTTGATTGCCGAGCCGCCCGATACGGGCGGCTCTGTTTTTACCTAATGAGCGCGAACGCACAAAGTCCGCGCGTCCGGCGCCCCGTCTGACATTTGCCACACAGCCAGACGCGAGCACGGGCGTTTTCCACAGCACCAAAGGCCTGCGGCAGGGCCCCGGGCCCGCCAAGCAATGCGCCAAGCCCCGTTCTGCGAAGCTCCGACTCGCTTCGCGCCTGCCGCAGACGGGTCCCATAGGGAGCGGCGTGCATATTTGCGAGTATTCAGCACGCCAAGCTGTGTGTATACGCATCGAAAGCGTTAATCAACGTCTTTAGGCGCATATATATTGTGTTTTAGAACAAGCATCGCGGTCTCAGGGATCACATACATGCGCTTCGGAGGCGCATCGGAAGGCATAAATAGCTTCGGAACCTGTATGTTGCAAGATTGCGGCAGTGCCGACAGCACCACGATGCTGAAAACTCCGTTTTTTGCACGGCGCAGACGGGGGTAGGCACGGGCAAACCCGGACTGAGCTGTTATTTTATGCAAGATGACGATTGTTCTATGCATATTAAGAAGTGCAGTTACCGTACCAAGCTTTTAGAACAATGGTTGTGGCATATGGGCGACCCCAGCTGCGGTGCACAGGCAGTCCTACGCCACGTTTCGGCCAGTCTGCACCGCCGTTCGTGCACAGGCACGCACGATACGAGAAACGGTACTTTTGCCAATCCCCGTATATCGCTCAATCTGACGCACCGTAAAACCGGCATCGTGCAATCCAAGAATGACGATGTTGCGCTGCGCCGACGGCGCGGCTTTAACCCCGTGGAGCGGAACCCCGAGGCTCTTCGCCATCTTGTCGGCAAAGGCGTGGCGTTCCCACTCTGTCTCTTTCATATCGCACAGCGCCGGCTCGCTACCGTCGGGCGTCGAAAGCGAATAGGCAATAAAGCCCTCGGCAGAACCAAAAAGTTCAAGCACGCAAGAAGGATCAGAAAATCCCCTCGCGGCATCTGCCGCATCACTGTCGTAAGCGCGCAGATGCTCCGCAAAGCTGCTCCAGGGGTAACGCTCGATTAGGCTCATGCCCGCCTCCTGCGGATCGGCGTGAACGGAGCGAATAGCCTCCATCACCTGCCAGTCGGTATCGAGCGAGCGCCGGTCAAAACGGTTCTGGAACAGATGCCCTGTGCGCCCCGTGCGTTTATTGAACCGCCGCGCGTACGTCAAAAGCAGCCGGTGCATCGCCGCGCTCATCGCGTCCTCGTAATCTGCAAGCACCAGACGCACGTGATTGCCCATAAGGCACCAGGCGATAACCGTCACGCCCGCCTTGCGGCAGCACTCACGCATCAGCTCCAAGAACTCCCACCGGTCTTCATCGCCCTCAAAGATGAGCTGCTTGCCCGTACCGCGGGCACAGACATGGTAAAAGCCGGTAACCGTTCTCCAAACGCGCTGCATGGCGCTCCCTTCGCCGGGATCTGCTTGCCATCCAATACAGCACGATTGAAGCGTGCCATCAAAACATTCACGCAAAACAATACACTCGCGCGGCCAAAGGCAGTAATCAGGCGGCGAACGGCATCGTTGCAACAGGTCAACCCCCGCAATGCTTACAAGAGCTGACCAATAGCTTGCCCAAGACGGACCCCCTCTACGGAAGTTCACGACCACAGAACATAGAGTTAAACCGTTTCAATTAAAACTTCAGGACTTCTCGATGCGAAAACTGAGCCGTTCGCCGAATATTCCGTGCATTTCGCGGTATTATAGGGGCTGCATGTCATGTCCCTTTCGAAGGGTCGCCCGGCAATCGCCAGCCACGACCCCCAAACGGGACGCCAACACGATAGAGAGGAGAGGCATGCAGTACTCACAGGAAGTGGAGAACATGTGCCCCGTTGCCAAGGG
>DBFDDV010000156.1:0-3411 GCA_048302525.1 Collinsella sp.
AGGGCGGAGATGCCCTTGTCTGCAAACCATGCGTTGACGGCCTCGACGGTCTCCTGCGGGGTCGTGGTCGCGATCTGCTCGCGCTTTAGGACCGTACCGTCCGCATAGCCCGTGGCGCAGGCCATCTTGGTGCCACCGGCCTCGAGCGCTCCGATAAGCTGCTGCTCTGCCATAGTATTCCTCTCTCTGGGACGAGTTGCTCCGTGACTAAAGTATAGAGCTCTAAACCATTTAAGAAAGCGCTATAGAAAGAAGCCTCGCAACGCGGCGGGCGGTGCGAGGCTTCTTTGGTTGCTTTAGTTGCGGGCCGTCCTTACCCGCGCGGCTTGATTTTATCACGTAGCGACTTGAGGTTCTCCAGCGCCGCGTTAAGCGTCTCGTCTCGCTTGGCAAAGTGGAAACGAATCAGATGGTTGACGGGCTCGCGGAAGAAGCTCGAGCCGGGCACGGCGCCCACGCCCACCTTTGAGGCCAGGTCCTCGCAGAACTCGAGGTCGCTGTCGTAGCCAAACTCTGAGATATCCATCATCACGTAGTAGGCGCCCTGCGGCACGTTATGCTCAAGACCGATGCTGTCGAGTCCCTGGCAGAACAGGTCGCGTTTGGCGGTATAGAGGTCGAGGACCTCATCGTAATAGCTGTCGTCGAATTTGAGGGCGGTGACGACGGCTTCCTGCAGGGGAGCGGCGGCGCCCACGGTGAGGAAGTCGTGGACCTTCTTGATGCGCTCGGTGATTTCGGCAGGGGCGATAGTGTAGCCCAGACGCCAGCCGGTGATGGAGTACGTCTTAGACAGCGAGCTGCAGCTGATGGTGCGCTCAAACATGCCGGGCAGCGTGGCCATATAGACGTGCTCGTGGGGCGCGTAGACGATGTGCTCGTATACCTCGTCGGTGATGCAGTAGGTGTCGTACTTTTTGCAGAGGTCGGCGATAAAGGTGAGCTCATCGCGTGTAAAGACCTTGCCGCAGGGGTTGGAAGGGTTGCACAGGACGATGGCCTTGGGGTCGTTGTCGCGGAAGGCCGCCTCGAGTGTCTCGCGGTCAAAGTCGAATGTGGGCGGGTTGAGCGGCACGTAGATGGGCTCGGCCCCCGAAAGGATCGTGTCGGCGCCGTAGTTCTCGTAGAACGGCGAGAAGATGACGACCTTGTCGCCGGGGTTTGTGACCGTCATCATGGCGGCCATCATTGCCTCGGTGGAGCCGCAGGTGATCACGATGTTCTCATTGGGGTCGATCGGCATGCCCATAAAGTGCTCCTGTTTGGCGGCGAGCGCCTCGCGCATGGCCTGGGAGCCCCAGGTAATGGAGTACTGGTGGTAGAGCGGCTTGGGGTCGGCGGCGATGGTGCTCAGGCTGTTGAGCAGCTGCGCCGGAGGATCGAAGTCGGGGAAGCCCTGCGAGAGATTGACGGCATCGTACTTATTGGAGATGCGTGTCATGCGGCGGATGACCGAATCGGTAAATGTTGCCGTGCGGTTGGAGAGTTCTTTCATGCCGGTCCTTTCGAGGATTTGCAGTGGGGCAAGTTTACTCCTATGGAACCGGTGGGAATTGCTCGAAACGCGCTCGAAAAACTCTTTTCAAAATTCTTGAAAATTGGGGCTTGCATCGCGTGGCGTTCCTTGCAATAATAGTCGAGCGCGAAGCGCACAGGACACGGTGGGTGTAGCTCAGTTGGCTAGAGCGACGGGTTGTGGTCCCGTAGGTCGAGGGTTCGAGTCCCTTTACCCACCCCAGTTCTTGCTTCGTGTTGATATCGGGTCGTTAGCTCAGTTGGTAGAGCAGGGGACTCTTAATCCCAAGGTCCAGGGTTCGACCCCCTGACGGCCCACCAAAGCATGTTAAAGCGACTGGCTTCGGCTGGTCGCTTTTTTGTTGACCTCGCATGGGGTCGAACCCGAAAGGGCGCGGAGCCGCGAAGTCTGCACCGTGATTCCCTTAGGGAAAACACGGCAAAAGCCCCGTAAGCGTGTTCTCCTTAAGGGAATCATGCTTACGGGGCTCGATGCATGTTGAGAAATTGTGATCAAACTCAAAGTGAGAATCGACTTAGTCCGCTCGATAGTGCGATCCGAGGCTTTCGGTTCGCTTGCGCATGGCTTTGACCATTTCCTGTGCTAGTTGAATCTGCGATTGCAGGCGGGCGAGGGCTGCGATTTCGCTGTCCTGAGCTATCTGTGTGCTCAAGGTCGTTGCCTCCGTCTTCAAGCCCTCAAGCTCGTGTAGTGCCTTGGATAGGCCCCCTTCGGTGCGGTTGATCATGCAATAGGTGCTCATCGTGTGCTTAAGGCTGCGTGTCAAGCGTTCGGCGACTGTTGTGGCAATGCCGTACTGGGGGAGGGCGATATCCGCCTTCGGGGCCTCCTCAGGTGTATTCTGTGCTGCCTGGGCTGCCGATGCGCCCGCGATGCGCCCAAACACTATGCCGTTGGCGCTTGACAAGCCACCAATGCGGTCGGCGCCGTGCATGCCGCCTGTCGCCTCGCCGCACGCGTAGAGGCCCTCAACGCCCGTATACGCGCTCTTGTCGATTTTGATACCGCCGTTGGCGGCGTGGGCATACATCGCCACGCGCATCTCCTCGGTCGGCGCGATGCCGTACTCGTCTTGCAGCCAGGTGGCAAAGGTCTGTACAAACTCGGGGACGTCCTCGCGGGGGAAATCGTAGTGGAGCGCCAGACCTTCGGTACCCGCTTGATCGATGGCAAGATCGATGGCGCGGGAGGCCAAGCGTGACGTGAAGGGGCCATATCCGGAGCGCTGTTCAAGCAGATCGTCCAGCTTGTCGTCGGCGATATCGACCGGCTGGTCGAACTTGACGTAGCGCCAGGTCTTCTCGTTAAAGACAAGGTTGCGTTTGGGCTCGATGAAGCCCGGCATCATCTGCATGAACTCTATATTAGTGAGCGTTGCGCCGTGTGCCAGCGCGATGGCCTGCGAGGAGCTGAGCACGTCGGCTGAAGTGAGGCTTCGCTCGAACAGGCCACCCGTGCCGCCCGCAGCGATGATGGTGGCCTTGGCTGCCATAGGTACGAGATGCTTGTTTGTGCGGTCGTAGAGCGTGGCGCCGACAATCTTTCCGGGCGTGTCCTCAATAAGGTCGATAAGCTCGTGGCGGGGAAGCAGGCGAATGCCGAGAGACTCGATCTGGGCCGCACACGCGTCCTCAAGGGGCTTGCGAGTGAGGCCGCGCCATTTGCGTGTCTTATGGTCAAAGCAGGGGATAAATTGCTTTTGCTGGGCGCTCTCGGCACTTTGCGGACGTTGGAGTTCAACACCCAGCTCCCGTTCGAGCCATGTAATTGCCCGGGGAATGCCGTGGACGAACGTCTGGACGAGCTCGGGGTCGGCAACGCCGCCGCCGGCGGTCTGGATGGTATCGATGAGGTCCTGTTCGTCGTCTTCGTCG
>DBFDDV010000157.1:0-16771 GCA_048302525.1 Collinsella sp.
GCGCCCATCAGCTGCAGGTGAATCTGCTCGAGATGCGTATTCCAGCTTACGCCGAGCATGGGATCTTCGTCCGCCAGCTCAGTCAGTGCCTTGAACACCGCATGGACATCGTGTTCGCCCGGAAGCACCGTATAGGTGAGAACTGGCGCAATGACGGGCGCATCGCACGCGGATTCCGCGCCCAAGGCGTCCCCTGGGCGAACGTGCGCAAGACCCGTCACGGCACAAATACCGCCAGCAGCAACTTCTTGGGCAAGCTCATACTTCTCGCCGTTATAGATGCGGACCTGATCGACCTTCTGCTCCCATGCTTCGGCACCGGAACGTCCGTCAATCATCTGCTTGGCATGCAACGTGCCGCCGGTCACTTTAACCCAAGCCAAACGCTCGCCGTGATCCCCGCGGCTGACACGATAGACGCGCGCGGCAAACTCCGGGAGCCACGCCTGTTCGCGCATCAGCGCGCATATGCCATCCAGCAGCTCGTCCACGCCTTGGTCCTTGAGCGCCGAGCCGGCAAAGCAGGGAAAGAGCTTGCGCTCGGCAACCATGCGCGACAGCGTTGCGACAGAAAGCTCGCCCGCTTCAAAAAACTCCTCGAGCGCCGCCTCGTCCAACGCAGCAGCGTCCTCCTGAACGGCGCCGCCCGCCAGCAGTTCGTTGGCATCCAGGCAGCCCTCGGAAAGACGTTGCCTAAGTTGTGCCAGCAAAACATCGCGGCCGGGATTCTCCAAATCGATTTTGTTGATGAAGATGAACGTCGGGATGTCATAGCGCGCAAGCAGGCGCCACAGGGTTTCGGTGTGCCCTTGCACGCCGTCGTTGGCGCCCACAACCAAAATCGCGTAGTCGAGTGCGCGCAGCGCGCGCTCCGCCTCGGCAGAAAAATCGACATGCCCCGGCGCATCCACGAGCATGACGTGGGTATCGCCATGGTCGAGCACGGCCTGCGACGAGAAGATCGTGATGCCGCGCTCGCGCTCGATCGCATTCGTGTCCAGATGCGAATCGCCATCGTCCACGCGGCCGCGCTTGCGGATGCGACCCGCGTTGAACAGCATGGCCTCGGCCAGCGTGGTCTTGCCGGCATCGACATGTGCCAAGATTCCAACGACCGCTTGCTTCGACATGGCTCTCCTCTTATTACAAGCCCATCGCACGCGGCAACGGGCGTTCACGCTCCACACTGGATGATACAATTTACGGGCCGGCGGGCGAAGCGGGCCCTATCCCCCGACCGAGCTCATCGCCCCGCGTTGCCGCGCGGCGATTTTCGTAGGTTCGCGCCTTGCGAAAGCCGGCACCTCCCCTTTTGTCTGCCTTGGCTCATCTGAGGCGGTAACAGCGCGAACCCCACAACAACGCGTTTTACCAAAAATGGCCCCACTCGGGGCCATTTTCATTTCGATGAAACGCTGGTATGTGACTCGGCCTTTATGCCTCGCGCAGCCAATCAAACGCGACGCGCGGCGTACCGTCCGACACATATACGATACCGGCGCGCTTAAACCCGGCCTTGGCGATGGCGCCCTGCATGGGCAGGTTGTCTTGGTGTGTGTCGATACGCAGATGGTCGATGCGTTCCTCGGCAAAGGCAAACATCGCAGCCGCGACGCCATGCGTGGTGCCGTCGGATGCCACGCGGTGCAGCACAGCATACGGGGCGTCGCTGCGCCACTGGCCGCCCTCGATCACATCGTAGGAACTGTCCGGCCCCGGCAGAAAGGCAAACGTCGCCACCACGCGTCCGTCTTCCTCGCACACATAGCTGCCACCGGCGGCGATATCGGCAGCCAGCTGCTCGCCCGAAGGCGTGCCCTCGGGCCACTGCGTCGTGTTGCCATGTGCGCGCATAAAGGCGCGGGCCGCGTCATAGATGGCCATGACGGCGGGAATGTCGGTATCGAGGGTTTTTCTGATCATCACGCGGCGACCTCACGTTTATTGGTATCACTTTGATTGAGCAATGATACCAACGTTTGGAGAAGGGCGCGAAGCAGATGGGAAGCAAAAAGCGAGCCGCCTGGTCAAAGGCCAAAAGCGAGTTTTTGAGCGCTGCTACCGGCGGCGATATGAGCGACCTGTTTGCACGCGAGGACGAGCGCCGCGACGCCCTGGACTCCGAGCGCGATGAAGCCTGGCGCTACAAATCGTGCGAGCGCAAAAACCGTTACGACACGCGCGCCGAGGCCGAGGCAGTTATGGCCGACTGCGAAAACCGCGGACGCCGCGGGCTGGCCTGCTACAAATGCGAATACTGCGGCGGCTGGCACTTGACGTCGCACCCTTGGAAATAGGCGCCGCATCGGCACGGCATTGACGGAGCGCCAGCCATCGCACGCAAGCTACGGGCGCGGCGGCACCAACACATCGTAGCGAACGGCCTTGCCCGCAAGTTGATAGCTCGGCTTAACGCCGGCAAGCAGCGGCCCCTTCACCGGCCGCTTGATAACGACCTTGCGCGGGCGCGCCGCAAGCGCAGCTTCGACCAGCGTCTCCTCATCGGCGCACGGCTGCTCCAGATGGTGTAAGAGTTGGAACTTCTTTTTCACCGCCGCGCTCTTGGTGCGTTCGGGAAACATGGGATCCAGATATACCACGTCGGGGGCGGCAAGCTCGCCCCGCCCGATCAGCTCAGCCGTATGGCGAAGGCCGGCAATGCTGTCCTCGCCCGCATGTAAGCGCATGCGCGACACGGCAGCCGCAAGCGCCGGATCATCTGCCGCGCGATCCAGGGCATCCTTGAGGAGCGCCGCGATCACGCAATCCTGCTCATACAGATCGACGGTAAAGCCCGCGGCCGCCAACAGCAGCGAATCCTCGCCAAAGCCTGCCGTAGCGTCAATCGCCCATGGTCGCTCGATGCCCTTTGTGCGCGCAGCCTTCACCAACAGCTCTTGCTGCAGACGGCCCTGCTTGAGTCGCGGCAGCATGCGGCCAAAATCGGCACGCAGCTCCATCGTGCCGTCGGTGAGCGTGAGGCCCTCGGACTTCCCGGTCAGCTCAAGCCCCGCGGCCCGAGCAACAGAAAAGGGATCGACGACGCCCATGGGTACTCCTTAACAATCAAAACGAATACGTGAGCGCCGTTTATGTCGGCACCCAACCGTCCGCTATTGTCCCACATGCGACATGGCCCACAGCATCGCAATGCAAAGTACCGCCATCAATCCCGTGCACACGGCAGCGATCACGGAATCGCCCATGCGCCTTCCCAACGACCGCGGCTCACGCACTTGCCCTGCTCCGTACATCATGACTCCTCCTTGAGACCAGCTCCTTGTTACGGCCTCATCATCGCAGCGCCGCACATGGGCTGCCATCGATTTGCCTTACAGCTGGCTTTCCTTTTTGAAAGGTTGGACCGTGCAGGCAAGAGACGCTTTCAAACGCATGCATCGCCCCGTTGAACTACAATGTGCTTCACCATATGTGCAGCACTTGGGGTGCGCCAGGTTGGCGTACTCGTATCGAAAGGACCAGCCATGAGCTCTGCTCGTAAGACTCTCAAAATCCTTGCCCTCATCTATTTTGTTTTGGGCATCGTCAGCCTCGTCATTGGAATCACCGGCGTCGCGACCGGCAGCCTCGATTCCACGTACGGGTCGAACGCCACGCTCGCTGCGGTCGTACTTGTCGCCAAGGGCATTGTCGATCTTGCCGCAGGCGTTGCGGGCATCAAGGGCGCCAACAAGCCTTCGCAGGTAGACGGCGCATTTAAGCTCGGTATCGTTGCCGCGGCAGCCACGCTCCTCCAGGCCGCGTTCACGCTTCCCGCGTTCGGCGGCAGCTCCGTCAATATCGTCGCCTTTGTCATCGTGGTGTACGACCTGTTCTTTGTTCAGCAGGCACACGCCGTTAAGGCCGAGAACAAGGACCGCCTATAAGCGCTCGCTTCTCATAACCTCTGCAGCCAAGCAACTAAAAAGGGCCGATCGCGCATCTCCGCGGTCGGCCCTTTACGTTTGCCCAGATAAAACCTACCAAAAAAACCTGTCCCTTTTTGGCAGGTTGTTAGCTGTGGCGGTACTCGGCGATGATGAAGTCGATGTCAGTCTGAAGGGTATCGAGGTTTGCCAGGCGCTCTTTGTCGGCGGGGCGCGTGCGGTAGTAGTACGGCGTCATCTGGAACACCGCCTCGATGTCGGCCTGGGTCTGAAGCGTAATAATCGCAGATACCCGCTGCGTTCCGACTAACTCGAGCTCGGTGGTCTTCGGCAGCTTCTCATCGTTAAGGTACGGCGTGTCGTAGAGCACCTCCTTAAGCCCAAAGAGATGACGGGCGCCCGGCACCACGGTGAAGAGCGAGCCCTCGGGTGCCAGCACGCGGGCAAACTCGCGCTCGTTAAAGGGGGCAAAAAGCTCGGTCACCATATCGAAGGCGCCATCGGCCACGGGAATGTCCTTCATATTGGCCACGAAATAGGTCGCATCGCCGCGCTTGGCGGCCAGGCGCACCATCTCCTTGCCCAAGTCGAACCCGTAGGCATCCACGCCCGGCACCGCGCCCATGGCGCTGGTGTAGTAGCCCTCGCCGCAGCAAATATCGAGCAGCGTCATGGGACCGTTCGCAGGCGCAGCGCGCCCAGTCGCCCGCTCGCGCACCAGCTCGACCATCGCATCGCGCAACGGCGCATAGTAACCGCGATTCAGAAAGTCACGACGGCTGCGTGCCTGCGACTTGGGATCGCCCATGGAGTCGCCGCTCTTGGACGAACGTAGTAGATATAGATAGCCCTCGCGAGCTCGGTCAAACCGGTGTCCGCCCGCGCATGCAGCACCGCGCTCATTGTCCACCAAAGGCTCATGGCAAACGGGACACAACAACATGGCAACTCCTTAGCGCGAACAACACAACGCCCACCATTGTCGCACGCCTTCCCCACCTAGTCATTGGGGACGTTCTTGAATGACTAGTTAGAAGAGATAAGGAGTGTCCCCAGCTGCCGACAGAAAAGGAACGTCCCTAAGTGCCGACTGGTTGCATTAGGAGTATCATCGTCTGCGCAAATAAGCACGAAAGAGCATATTAGAGATTGAGAGCGTATGGCTGACACCGTATCTAAGCACATTGACATGACCACCGGCTCGCTGTGGCGCAATATTCCCCTGTTCGCCTTCCCCGTGGCCGCCACGAGCATCTTGGAGCAGCTGTCGAACCTCATCGCCACGGTCATCATCGGTAACTTCTCGGGCGACCAGGGAACCCTCGCCATGGCGGCGGTCGGCTCCAATGTTCCGCTTACCAGTCTTATGCTCAACCTGTTTATTGGCATGTCGCTTGGCTCCAATGTGGTCATCGCCAACGCTATCGGCCGCAACGATCAGAACATGGTCAAACGCGCCGTCCATACCTCGATTTTAATGGCACTCGTGGGCTTTGTCGTCATCGCGCTGGGCGAGATCTTTGCCGAGCCCATGCTCGCCGCGCTCAACGTTCCCGCCGAGACCATGCCGCTCGCCTCACTCTATCTACGCGTCTTTTTGCTGAGCATGCCCTCGATCTTGCTCTACAACTTTGAGGCCGCGATCTTCCGCTCCGTCGGCATCACCCGCATGCCGCTGCAGGCGCTTGCCGTGTCCACCGTCCTCAACATTGGCCTGGACCTCATCTTTGTCCCTGTACTCCACTGGGGCGTCGCGGGCGTCGCCATCGCCACCGCCATCGCTTACACCGTCAGCGCCGCTACGCTCTTTATCCGCCTACTCAAGACCGACTCCGTCGTCCACGTCACCCCACGCGACCTGGCTATCGACCCCGTCGCCCTCAAGCGCATCGTCAAGATCGGCCTGCCCGCCGGCATCCAAAGCGCTGTCTTTGCCGTCGCCAACATCATCATCCAGTCTGCCATCAACAGCCTTGGCACCGAAGTCATGGCCGCATCGAGCGCCGCCATGAGTCTGGAGTACGTGTGCTACAACCTGCTCAACAGCTTTAGCCAGGCGTGCACCACCTTTGTGGGACAAAATCACGGTGCTCGCCAGATCGACCGCTGCACCAAAACGCTCAAGGTCTGCCTTGTCGAAGGCGGTATCGTTGCACTCACCACGATTATCGTTATTGTCGGCCTGGGGCGCGAAATCTTGTCGCTCTTTAACAGCGATCCCAACATCGTCTCGATCGGCTATATCCGCGTGTGTTCGATCTTCCCGGCGTACGCCTTTAGCATGTTCTACGAAAACATGTCAGGCTACCTGCGCGGCTTTGGCATCTCGCTCACGCCCGCCCTCATCACCATGATCTGCGTCTGCGGCATCCGCTTCTATTGGGTGTTCTGCGTGTTCCCGCACTTCCGCACCTTTGCGAACATTATGATGGTCTACCCCATCAGCCTGGGCACCACGGCGTTCTTTATGGTCGTGGCGGTGCTACTTTGCCACCCAGCACGCACCTATCGCGCCACCCAAGCCAGAGCGACAGCCCGCTAAACACCGCACTCAACGTCACGCCAGTCATTAATTAACAATATGCGAGCTCATATAGTCGATAAAACGCCTCGTGGCGATAGGCATGGTGTCCCAGCTGCGCCAAGCGGCCACCACGTCGCGCGAGGGAGCATGCACGATGGGCCGCACACGAATTTCGGCTCGCATGCCCTCCACAGTACGACGGTAGAGCATGCTCACGCCTAGGCCCTCCTCCACCATCGCCATGATGATGTAGTCGTCGGTTACCTCACTCGTCACGTGCGGCGACAGGCCATGCGCCGCAAATGCATCGAGCACCAGGCTCTGCTCGCCCTCATCCAGCAGCACAAACGGCTCGGACGCCAAATCGGCGAGCGTCACCTTTTCCTTTGCCGTCAGCGGATGCCCGACAGGCAACAGCGCCACCAACTCGTCGTGATAGACCACGCGCTTCTCGAGCCCTGCGGTAAAACCGCGTGCCGTAAAACAAAAATCAACCACGCCATCGTGCACCCACTGGGCGTTGCGTGTGTAATCACCCTGCTTGAGGGTAAAGCGTACGCCCGGGTGCAGCGCCCCAAAGTCGCGGATCACACGCGGCAACACGGTTCGACTCACGTTGGTAAACGTCGCAATACGAATATCGGTCGACGAAAGCCCCAGCAGCTCCTGGCGCTTGCCCTCGAGCTCGGCCTCGGCGGTCACGATCTGGCGCAGGTACGGCAGATATTGTTTACCGTCGCGCGTAAGCGAAACGCCCTGCTTACCGCGCTCGATAAGCGTGGTACCCAGCTCGCGCTCGAGCGCCTTGACGGCCTGGCTCACCGCACTTTGCGTATAGCCCAGCTCGTCCGCCGCACCCTTAAGACTGCCGCGATCGACCACCATACAAACAATCTGATACCGCGATGCCATCGTGCCTCCCCGTCGATGTAGCCGTAAAACGTTTTGCCAGGGCTTCTTCTGCCAACATTAGTATTTCTTAATCATACTGAAGATACATTCGCTTTACTACATCCACATCTGAGAGCAGAATCCTTTTTACGAAACCGTTCCGTAACAAAAGGAGTCCCATGGATCGCAAAAAAGCAATCGCGCTCTCATTTTCCGTTCCCGTCGCATGGGGCTTTTCGTACCCCCTCATGAAGATCAGCATGGACAGCATGAACGCCACGAGCATCGTCGCGCTACGCTGCATTATCGCCTTTGTGGCCTGCCTGCTGCTCTTCCATAAGCGCGCTTTCCGCATTAACCGCGACCTGATGGTCCGTGCCGCCATCATCGGTGCCATCATGGCAACCGAGCTCACCTGCATGTGCCTGGGCTCCAGCCTCACCTCCGCCTCCACTGCCGGCTTTTTGCAGAGCCTGACGGTCGTGATCGTGCCGTTTGCCAACGCCGCCCTGCTGCGCCGCGCCCCCGAGCGCAAAGTGCTCGTCGGCACCGCCATCGTCACCTGCGGTATGTTGCTGCTCTCGGGCGCCGACTTCACCAGCCTGAACCCGGGCGCGCTCATCATGCTGCTCTCCGCCTTTGTCTACGCCGGCCACATCATTGTCGCCAAGCGGTTTGTCGAAGAAGTCGATCCGCTGTCCCTGGGCGTTTGGCAGCTGGGCTTTGGCGGCCTGTTCTCGGGCATTGCCGCATGCGTCTTTGGCGGTTTCACACTTCCCAGCACGCCCAGCGAGGTCGTGGTCGTCGTCGCACTCGCACTCATCTGCTCTGCTTATGGCTTTATCACCCAAACGCTCGTGCAGCCCCACGTGCCCGCCGAGACCACCGGCTTCGCCTTCTCGCTCGAGCCGGTCTGCTCCGCCGTCTTCTCGTTCTTCCTGGTCGGCGAGGTTCTGAGCCCCATCGCCTTCTTTGGCGCCGCACTCATCCTCAGCGGCGTCATGGTGGCAACCGTCGAGCTTCCGCGCCTCCGCGCACATGGACAGGCTCGCATGGCAGGAGCGCCCGAGCACGTCTCGTAGACCCCGCTCTTCATACAGCCGTGGCATAAAGGCAACCGGTGCGCCTTTACAATAGATGCAAACAGAGCATCTGCCATAAAGGAGCCCCATGGACACCGCAACTCGCGACCGCAACATAGCAACTTGGTTGGGCGATGCGCCGCAGCCGGTACGTGACACCACGAACCAGCTGCTCGAGCGCATCGCCCTTTTGCGTGCCGAGCAGATCATCTACCCGGCACAAGACGACATCCTCAATGCCCTCGCCTATACGCCGGCCGACCAGGTCAAAGTTGTCATCTTGGGTCAGGACCCCTATCACGGACCCAACCAGGCCATGGGACTGTCGTTTTCGGTCCCTGCGACGCAAGCCAAGTTGCCGCCGAGCCTGCGCAACATTTACAAGGAACTCAATGCCGATCTGGGCTGCCCTATTCCCGCCACGGGAGATCTAACACCATGGGCACAACAGGGCGTCCTGCTCCTCAACACCACGCTCACCGTGCGCGAGCATGCCGCGAACTCGCACGCCAAGCTGGGCTGGAGCACGCTCACCGACTACGTTATCGAACGCTGCTGTCAGCTGCCCCAGCCGGTAGTCTTTTTGGCATGGGGTCGCTTTGCCCAGCAGATGGTCGAGGGCAAACTCGCCGCGACCGGCGCGGGTAAGGCAACCAGCAAGTTCTGTCTGGCCTCCACGCACCCCTCGCCGCTTTCGGCCAATCGTGCCACGGCGGAACTCCCCGCTTTTATGGGGTCGCGCCCCTTCTCCGCTGCCAATCGGTTACTCGAACAGCATGGCTCGATCCCCGTCAACTGGATTTGCCTCGGCTAAAAATCGATACATCAAAAACGCGCCCGACGGCTTCCCATCGGGCGCGTTTCCTATTCGGGCCAAATAAATTGTGTGCGGCCGGCCTCGCCGCCATCGATCAGCAGACTCTGCCCGGTCATAAACCGGTTGGTCACGCCCACAAAGTAGATCCACTCGGCGATCTCTTGGGCGGTGGCCCAGCGCTTAAGCGGCGTGAGCTCCATAATCTGGTTCCACAGGTGCTCGTCTTCCATCACGCAACGGTTGAGCGGCGTGATAACGCCGCCCGGGTCCACACTGTTGGCGATAGCCTGCGGCGCCAGACGGTTTGCAAGGTTCTTGGTGTAGGCGATAACGCCGCCCTTGCTGGCGGCATAGTCGGGAAACTCCGATCCCGTATGCCCACTCGCGGACCCCACATTGACCACGGATTTAATAGCCGGCGCCGGCTTGGCGGCAAGCCCCTCTCCCACAAAGGCGTAACGCTCGGTCACGTTGATGGTGCCACGCAGGTTGGCGGCGATATCGTCGGCCGAATCCTGCGTACCGGCAACGTTTACGATTACCTGTGGTTCAAGGTCGTCTGGAAACGAGTCCGGCTCTCGGACATCAACGATCAGATGGCGGTAGCGCTCGTGTTCGATCGCCGCCGGCAGCAGGTCAAAGCCCACGACCTCGTGGCCCTCGTCCAAAAAGCGTTGCACGCATGCGGCTCCGATACCGCCCGATGCGCCCGTGATCAAAACCCGCATACTTGCTCCTTAGGCGGTTGCGTGGCGCTCGAGGTACTCGGAGCCCACGTTCTCGCGCTCCCAGCCGCGCACGACCTTGTAGCCCACGGGACTCAGGAAGACCTCGCACAGCAGCTCGGCGACAGCGCCGGTCAGCGAGCACATAAGAACCTGCACCCAGGTCCAACCAAAGAACGTGTGGCTCACTACAATGGCAAAGACCAGGTTGTCGATAAACTGGCCAACACCCGTGGACACATAGGAGCGGAAGGCGAAGCTCGCAAAGTTATTCTTTTTGAGCATACGGCCGAGCGACTGGTTGAGCGTGGAGTTAACCACGGCAGAGACGAGCATTGCCAGCGAAGAGCCCAGCACCACGTACCAGGTGCCGCCGATGGTGGCGTTAAGGGCAGTGTTAACCTCGATCATGCCCGTGTCGTAGTAGGCGCCCCACATACCGGGCGTGAGCGAGCATGCCCAAAAGCACAGGCTCACGGCCAGGTTGACCAGCAGCGCGAGGATAGAGATTTTGATGGATGCCTTGGCGCCAAAGCGCTTGCAGATCATGTCCTGGCACAAAAACGAAACCCAGCTCACCACAAAGCCGCAATCGAGTGCCAGATACGGCAGGCTGATGAGCTCTTTGTTGGCCAGCAGGTTCATCATGATGACACTCACGAAAAACAGCGAAACCGTTGCCGCGGGAATGCTCCGCAACAGGACCTTATAGTCCTCCATGACCTTCTTGATCATTATGTACTCCTTTGGTTTTAGGTTTAACGAGCAGGATATCGGACCCGAACTGCTCGGACGCCCCGGTCTTGAGACGACGGTGGGTATGATAGCCGCTCACACGGCATCAGGCAAGCAAACGGCGCGGCAGCCCCGCCAGGCCACCGCGCCGGCACACTAAAACGCTACGTTGCCAAACTCCGACAGGATAAGATCGGGGTTGTGATCGGTTGCCCAATCCACGTTCCACGGACTCGTAAACAGCAGCAGCTTGCCGCCGCGCATGTCCTCGACGCGCAGCGTGTCGCGCGTGAGCGAAAGGCCCGGGATATCGATGGTGTCGGGGTCGTTCTGGATCCAGCGAATGTCCGTATAGGGCAGCGGCTGGCGACGAACCTCAACACGGTACTCGGCCTTGAGGCGGCGCTCGAGTACCTCAAACTGCAGCACGCCGACCACGCCCACGATGACGCTCTCCATGCCGGCACCCAGCTCGCGGAAGATCTGGATGGCACCCTCCTGGGCAAGCTCCTCCATACCCTTGACGAACTGCTTGCGCTTGAGCGTATCGACCTGCGTAATGCGAGCGAACATCTCGGGGGCAAACGTCGGGATCTGCGGATACTGCACGTGGCGCTTGCCAGAGCACACGGTGTCGCCGATGCTAAAGATACCCGGGTCGAACAGGCCCACGATATCGCCTGCGTACGCCTCGTCCACGATAGCGCGGTCGTCGGCCATCATCGAGGTGCCCGTGGCCAGCTTGAGCTTGCGGTTGCCCTGCATATGGAAGGCGTCCATCCCGCGCTCGAACTTGCCCGAGCAAATGCGCACAAAGGCGATGCGGTCGCGGTGGTTCTTGTCCATGTTGGCCTGGATCTTAAACACAAAGCCGCTAAAGTCGTCGCGGCAGGGATCGACCGGCTCGCTGGTGAGCGTGTCGGTGTAGGCGCGCGGCGTCGGGGCCAGACGCAGGAACTCCTTGAGGAAGGGCTCCACGCCAAAGTTGGTGAGCGCCGAGCCAAAGAACGCCGGGCTCAGCTTGCCGCAGGCCACGGCATCCAAGTCGAGCTCGTCGCCGGCACCATCGAGCAGCTCGATGTCGTCCATCAGGTTCTTATGGTTCTCCTCGCCGATGAGCTCGTCCATGGAAGGATCGCCCAGCTCGGCCTCGACCTCGGCGACCTTCTTGGTGGCGTTGGCGTGGCCGTCGCCCTCAAAGGCAATGACGCGACGGGTCTGACGATCGAACACGCCGCGGAAGTTGCGGCCGCTGCCGATCGGCCAGTTCATGGGATACGTATTGATGCCCAGAACGTTCTCGATCTCTTCCATGAGCTCGAACGGATCGCGAGCCTCGTGGTCGAGCTTGTTCACAAAGGTGAAGATGGGAATGTGACGCAGCGTACAGACCTTAAAGAGCTTCTTGGTCTGGGCCTCGACGCCCTTGGCGCCGTCGATGACCATGACCGCGGCGTCGGCGGCCATAAGGGTACGGTAGGTATCCTCCGAGAAGTCCTGGTGGCCGGGGGTATCGAGGATATTGACGCAGGCGCCGTTGTAGGTGAACTGCAGCACCGAGGAGGTAACGGAGATACCGCGCTCCTTCTCGATGTCCATCCAGTCCGAGACGGCATGCTTGGCCGAGCTCTTGCCCTTGACCGAGCCGGCGGTCTGGATGCTGCCGGTATAGAGCAGCAGCTTCTCGGTAAGTGTGGTCTTACCGGCGTCCGGGTGGCTGATGATCGCGAATGTGCGGCGCGACGAGATTTCATCCGACAGGCTTGCCATGCGGATCCTTTCTTGCATTGAGTGCATTACGTCGTTGTAACCGCACTATTGTAGCCGCGAAATCCCGCCATAGGGCACCTATCAGGACAAATTCATCAGTTAGGGCCCGGGTAGCCGGCCCAATCCGAATTTGTCTCTTGCTTAACTGTGCATAGTGTATATATACTGTGCTTACCGGTTATATACACGTGTAGCCCAACAGCTAAGGAGCCGCTGTGGACATCATCCTATCCAATTCGAGCGACAAGCCCATCTACGAGCAAATAGCCTCGCAGGTCAAAGCTCAAATCCTTTCGGGCACGCTCGCTGCGGGAGCCAAACTCCCCAGCATCCGTGCACTCGCGAGCGATCTTGGCGTGAGCGTCATCACCACCAAGCGCGCCTACGCCGACCTGGAGCAGCTCGGATTTATCTGCACCGTGCAGGGCAAGGGCTGCTTTGTCGCCGAGGGCAACCAAGAACTCTTGCGCGAAAACCAGCTCTGCCATATCGAAGAGCTACTTGCGAAAGCGGCGAGCCAAGCCGAAACCCTGGGCGTCACGCGCGACAAGCTGCACGAGATGCTCGACCTGGTAGCCCCCGAAACCATGCAGTAGCCATCTGCAAGAAAGGCTATATCATGCAAAACTTGCTTGAACTCAAAGGCATCTCACGCGCTGTAAGCGACCGCTTTTCGCTGCGCGACGTCACGCTTGCCGTGGAGCCTGGCCAGATCGTCGGCTTTGTTGGTGCCAACGGTGCTGGCAAAACAACGACGATTCGCGCCGCGCTCGGGCTTATCAAACTCGATGCCGGCGAGGTGCGCCTGTTTGGGCAGCGCTGCGGCGCCGACGCGCCCGATGAGACACAGCGTTGTCTACGTGCCCGTGTCGGCCTCGTGCTGGACACGTGTCCCTTCCCTTCCACACTCAAGGTGACCGCAGTTGAGGCACTCGTAAGCCCGGCGTACCCCACCTGGAGCCACGACACCTTCGCCAGCCTCATCGACCGATTTGGCCTCGATCCCAAGACAAAGGTCAAGGACCTCTCCCGCGGCATGGGCATGAAACTGCAGCTTGCCTGTGCACTCAGCCACAATGCCAAGCTGCTCGTTTTGGACGAAGCCACCGCGGGCCTCGATCCCATGGCACGCGAGGAACTGCTTGATGAGCTGCTTGCCTTTGTCGCCGACGGCCAGCGCAGTGTGCTGCTCTCGAGCCACATTACGTCCGACCTCGATCGCACCGCCGATCGCGTCATCTGCATCGATAATGGCTCGATTATGTTTGACCTGCCGCGCGAGGACATTACCGACCGTGCCGGCATCGCCCACTGCACCCAATCGCAGGCTGCCGAGCTTATGGCTTGCGTCGAAGGCGCCCGTGCCGCCCACCACGCCTATAGCGTGGACGTGCTCGTGCCCAACCGTCGCGAAACGCTCGAGGCCTTCCCCGAGATTCCCTGCGATCGGGCAACCATTGATGACTACCTGCGCCTCACGCTGAAAGGGGCTTCGAAATGAAACGTGCCTTTATGTCCGAGCTCGCCATCGTTCGTACGCTCATCCCGAGCATCACGGGCGTCGGCCTATTCATCTTTGTCGTGTTGACCCTCGCCAACGCGACAGACGGCGATTCCGGCATGAGCGCCGGCGCCTGTGCGGTCAGCGCAATGTCGCCCATCATAATCATGAACTCGCTAGCTGGCTACGATAACCAAAACGGCTGGGAGCGTTATCGAGCAACGTTGCCCTTCTCGCGCAAAGACATTATTTGCGCACGCTACCTGTGCATCGTTGTCTTCTCGGTCGTCATGGCATGCGCGGCTACGCTTCTGAACATCCTCGCCCTTCCGCTCTTCGACCCCATGGGCATCCCTTCGACATGCCAGACGATCTTTGAAATCGCAACCGCCTCGGCGGCATCGATGCTCATCTCCCTCATGATGGTATTCTTGACACAGCCGCTGTTCTTCCGATTTGGACACATGGAGGCGCTGCGCCTATCCCTTGGCCTGTTTGCCCTGTTTGGCTGCGGCACCATGGCAATGCTGAGTTCCTCCAACCCCATCAGCAACTGGCTCATGTCGATTGCCGGGGCGAATCCCGATCCTGCCGTTCTGGGCTGTCTGTGTGCAGGCATCGCCGTACTTGCCCTCGCGCTATGTGCAATCAGCTGCACCGTCAGCACCAAGGTTTATCGAGTACGCGAGCTGTAGCCACGCGAGTCCCAATCCACGAAGGGCGCGATCGCCCCCCGCAAATCCGCGACAAATGGCATATCCCCCGGCGCGCGCTACCATGCTACTTGCGCAGCGGCTTGGGCAGCGGAATACCGGCGGCGATGACGGCGGCGATAATCATACAGACGATGCCTTTGAGCGGGAAGCACATGAGCAACAGGCCCACGACCATAACGGGTTGGCGCATGACGGCGCCCATCGTCGAGGCTGTGCAGACGGCGACGCAAAAGACCGGATCGGCGCCGGTGAGGATGGCAAGGCCGTAGCCCAAGCTCACACCCGAGAAGATAACCGGGAAGAAGTGGCCGCCACGCCAACCAAGGTTGATGAGGGCGGGCGTCAGCATGGCCTTAACAAGACCGGTCGCGATCAACACGCCGGCGGGGATGGTCAGGTAGGTTTCCATGAGCACACCGGCCTGGGTCTCGCCGGCAAACATGGTGTAGGGCAGGACCGTGCCACAGATGGCGAGCGCCAGACCGGCTAGCATGGCCTTGACGACAGGACGTTCCCCTATTGCATGGGCAAATGCTTCGCTCGCGTGCTCAGAGACAAAGTACAGCCAGCCGCAGACCGTGCCGATCAGCGACAGAGGGACGAGCCAGGTAAGCTCTAGGTTGCCCACCTCGGCGGACTCGAACCTGGGCATGCCCATGCCGCCGCCCACAAGCTGTCCAAGCAGCAGGTAGGTGCCCAGACCGCCGGCAATCGCAATACCGTAGACCACCGTCTTTTGCGCCTTGGGCAGCTTGATGGTGATCTCGCCGGACGCGGACTCATCGTCGGCGTCTTCACCCTGGCCGTCGGTGCTACCGGCAAGCGGCGCCACAAAGCCAAAGACGGGTGCGGTAAAGAGCGCCGTCAGGGCAGCCTGGGTGCCCAGCAGCGTGAGTTCCCTAAACTCGGCTCCAAAGCGACGCATGCGATCGCCGACCCAGCTGCACAGTCCCGCAATGACGCCGGTCAGTCCAGCTTCCGGTCCAATGCTGCCGCCAAACAGCAGCGGCAACAGCGCGGCAAGCGACAGCTTGCCCAGATTTTCGTAGGGGTAGCACCCATCCTGTTTGACCTTGGTCATGACCTGGTTAAGGTCATCGGTCTTGGTGCCCGTCATCTTTTCGTACAGGCCAATCAGCAGACCGCCCAGCATGCAGACGAAAAACGGGTACGGCAAAAAGCCAAACGGGCCGTTCGCGAGCTCGGGCGAAGCGACGCCCAGCGCGTGCGGAATCTCGGTCCATAGATAGTCGATACCGTGCTCCATCGCAAAAAAGAACAGCCAGACCGCGGCACCTGCGAACGCACCGGTCACGGCAACGCTAACTAAAAACAGCGCGCGGTTTGTGGGTTTGGCAAGGTTATCCATCGGGTCCTCCCGCGGTCAAAGTCGACATAGATACGTTTTATTGTAGAGCGAGCGTTGCCCGAACGAGCCAACCATCCACGCCGCGAACGGCACCATTGGGAGCCATAGTGGGGCAGGCTCAAGACTTATCCGTTGATAATCGAAGCAATCTCGCGCAAATCGTCGGCAAAGTAGATGCCCTGCTGGCGCCGTGGGCTCGATAGCCCTTTATCAATCATGTGCCCGAGCAGTGCCTTGAGGTCGTTGTAGTAACCGTCCAGGTTATACAGGATGCACGGAGCACTCAGGTGCCCCAACGACACCGCGGACATAACCTCGGCAATCTCCTCGAGCGTGCCCGTCCCGCCGGGAAAGGCAATGAAGGCATCACCAAGCTCGATCATCTTGGCTTTGCGCTCGGCCATATCGCTCGTCACGATGAGGTCGTCGATTCCGTCATGTTGAAACTCGGCCTCGATAAAAAAGCTCGGCTCAACACCCGTCACATGCCCGCCTGCCTCGAGTACGCTATCGGCGAGCGCGCCCATCAGTCCCGACTTGGACCCGCCGTATACCAGCGCGTGGCCGTTGGTGCCAATCCAGTTGCCCAGCTCCTGTACCGCAGGTAGAAACGCCGGGTCATTACCGACGCTGGCACCCAGATACACGGTGATATTCATTTCAGTCCCCCTCGTCGTGACGCGCGGCGCCCGTTCTAGCGTTGGCGGCGGCGATATTCGCGCACGCGGCGCGACAGGTCGGCGAGCTCGTCACA
>DBFDDV010000158.1:0-1531 GCA_048302525.1 Collinsella sp.
TGTAGCACTCTATCACAAGCGACGCACACTGTCGCAGGGTAAAGCCAATCGAAATTGCATATGCACAAAAATGACTACCGCTCATGCGCGGTGGTACAAAGTTGGCGGTTTGCCTGCAATTTATACACGTTCTGGAAATGCATAAAGGCCTGAATAAGCCGTTCTATTTATCGAATACTCTTACCTATCAGAGTTGTGTGCTTTTCCTGCATAAAGTAAGAGTTTGCGCACGTCAGCGTGTTATTCTAGACATACGTAAATTCGTATAAGTTGGAGGTAGCATGTTCTCAATCGGTCAACACGTCATTCATCCGGGTCAGGGAGTCTGCACCGTCGTCGGTTTTAGGGACGACACGCCGCAGCCCATGTTGTTGCTCGAGACCAAGCAGGGGCATGCGCAGACGATCCTTATGTATCCCGTGGCGCAGGCCGACCGTTTGCATGCCGCCATCTCCCAGCAAGATGCCGAGCACCTGCTGAGCCACTATGACGAGCTCGAGTGCGACACCTTTACCGAGCGCAACAGCTCGCTCGAGGAGACGCACTTTAAGCAGCAGCTTAAGCTGGGTGCGCCCGAGACGGTCCGCGTGGCAAAAACCATGATGCACCGTATTCGCCAGGCCGAGGAAGCAGACAAAAAGCCCAGCTCTTACTACATACGCGTACTCAAGGAGGCCAAACGCCGCTCCATCGAGGAGTTCGCCGTGGCCCTGGGCGTCACCGAGGAGGACGCCGAAGCCCGCCTAGCCCAAGCCGCCCTCAACTAACCCATCCGCACCAAAAACCACCACAACGGGGACAGGCACCTTTGTGGTGGTTTTCTTGTTCTAGTAGTATTCATTCTTATCGATACCCACGAGCACAAGGAGTCCCTTATGGCAGAGCCGCTTACCGCCGGAATCACCCGCGACCGCGCGTTCGAACTGCTCAACGAGCACAACAAGGACCCGTTCCACATCACCCATGGCGAGACGGTCGAGGGCACTATGCGCTACTTTGCGCGCGAGTTCGACCCTGAGAACGAGGAGTTTTGGGGCATCGTCGGTCTGCTGCACGACCTGGATTGGGAGGAGCATGAGGACGACCCCATGAACCACACCGTCTATGCCGCCGAGATTCTCGAGGGTGAGGGTGCGACCCCCGAGCTTATCCGCGCCATCCAGACGCACACGTCCGATTTCAACTCTTCGCTGCCCAAGCCCGAGCTGCAGATGGAAAAGATCCTGTTTGCCTGCGACGAACTCACCGGCCTGATCGGCGCCGCCGTCATCATGCGCCCGAGCAAGAGCGTCATGGACTTTACGACCAAGTCGCTCAAAAAGAAATTCAAGGACAAGCGATTTGCCGCCGGCTGCTCGCGCGATGTAATTTCGCAGGGCGCCGATATGCTCGGCTGGGAGCTTCCCGAGCTCTTCGACCGCACCATCGCAGCCATGCAGTCCTTCGCCCCCGACCGCGACACCTTCCAGGCCTAACCGCTCACGCCACCTAAAACCACCACAAAGGGGACAGGCACCTTTGTGGTGGTTTT